>JALUBM010000107.1 GCA_027044845.1 Sulfurimonas sp. | reverse complement strand
TTTTAAAAGAACTTGCTGCTTTAGTGAAAAAATCACTGCGAAAATCTGACATCTGTGGAAGATTTGGCGGAGAAGAATTTTTAATATTTTTGCCAAGTACAAAAGCAAGTGGTGCTTTAAAATTAGCAACGAAATTAAATAAATTGGTAAAAGAATACCTTTTTGAATATAATAATAAAATTATTCCTATAGCAATTAGCCTAGGGATAACATCAGTTAGCTATACTGACTCTTACCACTCTCTTATACAAAGATGTGATGAAGCACTTTACAAAGCGAAAGAAAATGGGAGAGACAGGGTTGAATACAACTAGATATTTTGCTATGAGACTGCTTGTTCTTTTACTTACTTGCATTGCTTTTTTACATGCGTCAACATTGCAACTTGCTACAGCTTCAAATCCTGCACGACTAAACCCCATTTTGGCAACAGACTCTTCCTCTGCAGAGATTACTGGCTTTTTATTTAATGGGCTTGTCAAGTATGATAAAAATTCCAAAGAGATTGTAGGTGATTTGGCAAAAAGATTTTATTTTAAGGGCAACAAAACGCTTGTTTTTGAACTAAGAAAGAATGTTTTGTGGCATGATGGCAAAAAATTCACGGCAAAGGATGTACTCTTTACTTATAAAACCCTTATATCTGATAAAATAGCTTCTCCTTATAGTTCAGATTTTCGTTTTGTCAAAAATGTCAAAATAATTAATAATTACAAGATAGAAGTAACTTATAAAAAGCCTTATTTCAAAGCTTTAGAAACTTGGATGATGGGAATACTGCCTGAGCATATTCTCAAAAATGAAAAAAATTTAATGAATTCATCGTTTAATACCCATCCCATAGGTACAGGAGCTTATAAACTAAAGCAGTTAGAATACTCTAAAAACATAGAACTTGTTGCATTTAATGATTATTTTGAAGGAAGACCAAAAATAGATAAAATATCTTTTCATGTTATACCTGATGCAATGACACGCTTTTTAATGCTTAAATCTTCTCAGCTTGATGTAGGAAATGTAGAACCTTTTGTATATGAGCGTCAGCTTCAAAAAGATTTTTTTAAAAAGTTCAATATCTATGAAAAAATTAGTCTCTCTTATACTTACCTTGGATTTAATCTTAGAAAAAAGAAATTTCAAGATCCAAGGGTTAGGCGTGCTTTGTCTCTAGCAATAAATAGACAGGAACTTATTGACATCCTCTTTTTAAAACATGCTAAAGTTTGTACGGGTCCATTTTTACCAGGAACATTAGCTTTTAACCCTGAGATAAAAGCTCCCAAACAAAATATACAAGAGGCAAAAAAGCTTTTAAAAGAAGCAGGGTATAATGAAAAACATCCTTTTGTCTTTGAAATAGCTACTTCAAATGCAAGTTCTATTCGTCCTTATGCGGCTGAAATATTACAGTATCAGTTAAAAAAAGTAGGAGTAATTGTAAAACTTCGAATAATGGAGTGGCAAGCATTTCTAAATATGGTGGTTTTCCCACATAAATTTGATACGGTGCTTTTAGGATGGGGACTCTCACCTACGCCAGACCCATATATGTTTTGGCACTCTAAGAGCGATAAATCAGGTGGTTTTAATCTAGTTGGGTATCATAATAAACAAATAGATATAATGATAGAAAAATCACAGAGAATCATTGAAAGGAAAAAATTAGGGGCATTATGGCGAAAAATGTTTCAAATTATAACCCATGATAACCCGTACCTTTTTTTATACATACCAAACTCTATTACGGCTGTTAATAAAAATATAAGAAATATAGAACCTGCATTAAGTGGGATATGGCATAACTATATACAATGGGAGAAAGATTAATTTGATAATTTTATTTGATTTGGATGGAACACTAATAGACTCAACTGAAGCTATTTTAGAGAGTTTTCACAACTCTTTTTTAGTTCATGATTTTACAGCACCAGATGATGAAGTGATAAAAGCACTTATTGGATACCCTTTGGATGTAATGTATCAAGAACTTGGGGTACCACAAGAAAATATTTGGGATTTTGTAGCTACTTATAAAGAACATTACAGAAAAATATCGACACAAAAAACGATACTTCTAGAAAATGCACAAAAGGCTGTTGAAACTGCTGCAGAGTTCGCCTCTTTAGGAATTGTTACGACAAAAACAGGAAAATATTCTCAGGTTTTGATGGAGCATTTTGGTTTGATGGAGAAGTTTGATGTCCTTATTGGCAGAGAAGATGTCCAAAATCCGAAGCCACATGCCGAACCTATTTTAAAAGCATTGAAAAATTTTGATACTGAGAATAAAAAAGAAGTATGGATGATTGGAGACACGCATCTTGATCTGTTGTCGGCTAAAAATGCTGGTGTACATTCCATAGGTGTATTGAGTGGTTATGATAAAGAAGAAACATTAAAAAAGTTTACAAATATGATATTTTATGATTCTTTGAATGCAGTAGTCTATTTGAAAAGTAGAAAATTATCACATTCTTAACTGTGGAGTGAGCTAAATTATATCATCAAGCTATATTTAAGTACCGTTTACCTAAAATACAGATAAATAGTATGAAAAGAAAATATTAAAAATTTCTTGAAAAAAATTGAAGGAGAATTTATGCTAGAGATTAGATGGCATAGTCGTGCAGGTCAAGGTGCTGTTACTGGTGCCAAGGGGTTAGCAGATGTTATTTCAACAACTGGTAAAGATGTTCAAGCATTTGCATTTTACGGATCTGCGAAGCGTGGAGCTGCAATGACTGCATATAACCGTGTCGATGATAAACCAATTATGAATCATGAAAAATACATGGAACCAGATTATGTATTTGTAATTGATCCAGCTATTGTATATACTGCAGATGTAACGGTAAATGCAAAAGAAAATACTATATTTATTATTACAACGCATATGTCAAAAGAGGAACTTATAGCTTCTCAGCCAAAACTTGAAGGAAAAATGGTTTATATTGTAGATTGTATTAAAATCGCTCAAGAAACTATTGGACGTGCTATTCCAAATACACCTATGCTTGGTGCTTTTATGAAAATATCTGGAATGTATGATATAGAATTTTTTAAAGAGAGTATGAAAAGAATTCTTGCAAAATTACCTCAAAAAATCGTTGATGCAAATATGCTTGCAATTCAACGTGCATATGATGAAGTGAAATAAGGAGATAATGATGGCAAATACAGGTTGGGACGAATTTGAAATCGGAGCTATGCTTCGTACTTTTGAGGGTGAAGCAGGTGATACTGTAGGAACTCTTCAAGAAGATCGTAATTACACGCAAAACAGTTCATTTAGTGCAAGTGTTGCAGATTGGAGAATTGAGAAACCAGTTTTTAATAAAGATTTTTGTATAGATTGTCAATTTTGCTGGGTATATTGTCCAGATATTTCAATCATTTCAAGAGACAAAAAAATGATAGGTATAGATATGGATCACTGTAAAGGGTGCGGTATCTGTGTTGAGGTTTGTCCTACAAATCCAAAATCACTTTTAATGTTCCCAGAACAAGCAGACGAAGAGAGCGAAATCGCTAATTGGCCTGCAAAAGAAACGAAGGAGAAATAGATGGCATTTGATAAAATGGAATTAAGAGATATTGAAGTATGGGATGGTAACTTTGCTGCTGCGCAAGCTTTAAGACAGTGTCAAATTGATGTGGTGTCAGCATACCCTATTACACCATCGACTCCAATTGTTGAAGGATATAGTAAATTTTTAGCAGACAATTACATCGAAGGTGAATTTGTAATGGTTGAGTCTGAGCATGCTGCAATGAGTGGGTGTATAGGTGCTTCTGCTGCGGGTGGACGTGTGGCTACTGCAACATCTTCACAAGGTTTTGCACTTATGGTCGAGACACTTTATCAGGCTTCAGGTATGCGTCTTCCTATCATCTTAAATGTTGTAAATCGTGCACTTGCTGCACCACTTAATGTTAATGGTGATCATGGTGATATGTATTTAGGTCGTGACTCTGGTTGGATTCAACTTGATGCCTACTCTCCACAAGAAGCATATGATTTAAATTTCATAGCTTTTCGCGTTGCAGAAGATCATGAAATTAGACTTCCTGCCATGGTACATCAAGATGGTTTTATGACTTCACATACAGCACAAGGTGTGCATACAATGGATGATGATACAGCGTATAGTTTTGTAGGCGATTTTAAACCTATGAATGATATGCTTGATTTTGAACATCCAGTAACACATGGTGTACAAACAGAAGAAGATTGGCATTATGAGCATAAAGCTCGTCAACATAATGACCTTATGACAAAAGTTCCTACTAAAATTGAAGAAGCTTTTGCTGCATTTGAAAAATTAACAGGTCGTAAATATAATCAAGTTGAAAAATATGATATGGATGATGCAGATGTTGCTGTTGTATGTATGGGAACTTCAGTTGAAACTGCTCGTGAAGTAGCGAGTGAAATGAGAGAAAAAGGCATTAAAGCGGGTGTAGTTGGACTACGTGTTGTTCGTCCTTTCCCATTTATGGAGATAGCAGCAGCACTTAAAGATATTAAAGCTATTGCTGCACTTGACCGTTCATCTCCAAATGGTGCTGCGGGTATGCTCTTTAATGAGATTGCAGGTGCACTTTTTAATACAGACTCAAAAGCACTTCTTACAGGTTATGTGTATGGTCTTGGTGGTCGTGATTTGACGAAAAAACATCTTACAGATCTTTATACTGAACTTCAAGCTAATGTTGATGCAGGAAAAGTATTGACTCCATTACAACAATTTATCGGTGTTCGTGGACCGAAATTAGCATTTTTATAGGAAATTATTATGAGCGAAATGAAAAAAATTAAAAACTTAAAAGAGTTCTCAACATCAGCTGATAGATTTGAAGGTGCAAATCTTCTTTGTCCTGGTTGTGCACACTCTATCATTGTTCGTGAAGTTTTAAATGCAACAAATGATGATTTGGTTCTTGCGGCATCAACTGGATGTCTTGAGGTTTGTACGGCCGTATATCCATATACATCATGGGATGCTTCTTGGGTTCACATTGGTTTTGAAAATGGTTCAACTGCAGTTGCAGGAGCGGAAGCGATGTATAAAGCATTAAAGACTAAAGGTCGCTTAAAACAGCCAGATCGTAACCCTAAGTTTGTAGCTTTTGGTGGTGATGGTGCATCGTATGACATCGGTTTTCAGTGGATTTCTGGTTGTATGGAACGTGGGCATAATATGATGTATGTAGTTTTAGATAATGAAGTCTATGCAAATACAGGTGGACAGCGTTCATCATCAACACCAATTGGTGCGAATGCAACTACATCCCCTGCTGGTCGCGTCTCTTATGGCGAAACAAAAAATAAAAAAGATATAGTTGCAATTATGGCAGCACATAACATTCCATATGCAGCACAAGTTGCTCCAAATAAATGGAAAGATATGGTAAAAAAAATCCAACATGGTATGGCAGTTGATGGTCCTGTATTTATTAATGCGGTATCGCCTTGTACTACTGAGTGGAAATTTGACCCTAAAGATACTATGCATTTGACTGATCTTGCAACTGACACCTTAGTGTTTCCACTGTATGAAATCATTGACGGGCATGAGTTGAACATTACATATCGTCCTAAAAATGTTATTCCTGTAGAAGAATATCTTGCAGCACAAGGACGTTTTAAACACCTTTTTAAAGATCAGTATAAATACTTAATTAAAGAGTGGCAAGAGAGAGTAGATGCAAACTGGGCGTATCTAAATAGAAGAGAAGAAGCGAGAGTTTAATCTTCGCGAACTTCTAGCTTTCACGCATCTTGCAAAAATATCCAACATAGTCAGGTTACAGACTAGCCTTAGTTGGATGTTTTGCACAATTTACATAAAATCTAAAACTTCTTTATTTCTGAAAAACTTTTTATTTATTTTGAATTATTTATATTTACTTTTATACTTCAATTAACCCTCAAATTATTTCGCTAAAATACATGTAATAAAAATTAAGGAATATATATCATGCCATTATTAGACTCATTTACAGTTGACCATACGATTATGCCTGCACCAGCAGTTCGCCGTGCTAAAGGGATGAAATCACCTTGTGGTGATGATATTACAGTTTTTGATTTGCGTTTTTACAAGCCAAATGTCGATAAAATGGACGGACGAGGGATTCATACCTTAGAGCATTTGTTCGCAGGATTTATGAGAGAGCATCTTAATTCTAAAAATGTGGAGATTATTGACATTTCTCCTATGGGTTGTAGAACAGGATTTTATATGTCTGTTCTTGGAACACCAACTGAGAAAAAGGTTGCTAAGGCTTGGAAAAAATCTATGGAAGATGTTCTACATGTAAAAAGTAAAAAAGATATTCCAGAATTGAACTTATACCAGTGTGGAAGTTATAAAATGCACTCACTAAAAAATGCTAAGAAAATTGCAAGTGATATACTTTCACATAAAATAGGCACAATGGATAATGAAAAACTTAAACTCTCTAAGAAAAAACTTAAAGAGATAAACGGCTAATGCTAGTTATCGTTCCAATGGATAGTACTGATGTACACGAAGCAAAAATTACATCGGTGTTAGAAGCCAAAACGTGGGCAGAATTACGTATAGAAGAGGGTGAACTTGCAGAGGTGTTGCATGCAGATACCTATGATGGTTTTAAGGCATGGCCTGAGGCTGTTGTAATAAGCAATGATGGAGAACCGGTTATGGACTTTATAAATATGTCTATGATTGTTCTTGTGGCACATACACAAAAAACTATTGATGAAATTGTAGAGGCTTATTTATTTCGCGAACTACATGATTTAGCATATTAAAAAGGTTTTTTTATGGAGTTAAAACAGTTTTTAGAACTTTTTAACCCTCTTCCAGGAAATCATTATATTCAGGTTACTAATAAAATTGATGCAACCACTTTAGCACTGCAAAAAATGATTTTAGAGGTTGATGGTGAATTTCGACTTGCCCTTTATACGGAAGCTAAGTTAGAAATTCCAATTGAACTCAAAGATGCTCAAATACAGTATATAATGAATTTTTCAAATCCCTTTCGTGCATTGCCTCGGGATAATGACATGGTAATTTTTAAAAATATTTTTTTTAAGCATCTAAATCCTGAACTTTTACTAAGAATAGCATATACTACACTTGCAAATACGGCAAATGTGATTATAATGCAGGAAAAAGGAACAATGGATATAGAATCAACAAAAGAGCTATTAGAAAAGTTTGAATTTCGAGTGCCTAATGAGATAAACATATTGGATGAGTATGATTTAGTTATGGCAAAAAAGATGCACATGTGGGGCAATGGACTTTAAGTATTTTTAACACCCCCTGTAATATCCTAAAAATCCCCTAAAATAAGCAATTAGTAAATAAAGATACATATGTTTTGAACCATTTTGAACCACAATTTGACACTTTGAAGTGTGCGAAAAAGTGTCAAAAAACCTACTTTAATGAAAATGACTGTATAATCCCAACATAAGGGAAGGTGTATAATGAAGTATCCAGGAATAACAACACAAATTCTAAAAAATGGAAGTAAAAATGTTTATGTAAGATTTAAGTATAAAGGAAAGAATTACAATAAATTAACTGACCTTACGCACTTTTCAATTTTTGTAATTCCATAAAAG
>JALUBM010000106.1 GCA_027044845.1 Sulfurimonas sp. | reverse complement strand
TGTATCCCATGTTAATATTGGTATTCCGCCTGTTTCTATAGATATTTACAAGAAAGAAAGATTTAGCGGGAATAATTCTAATATCGGCATAAATGCAAAACGAGAAAAACTATATCAAGAAGTGTCTAAAATGGACGGCAGAATACTGGCTGTAAACGCCTCAACAGGATTAGGTAAAACTTTATCTTCACTAAATCTCGCTTTCAACCTTGCCAAAAAATATAACCATGATAGGATTATTTACGCCCTGCCGTTTGTTTCCATTTTGGAACAGGTTGAGGATTTAGAGAAAGATATTTTTTCTGTCCATTCTTTTGATTCTGACGATTTTCTATTAACACACAATTATCTGTCGCCGAGAAGGGTGAAAGAGAACAATGAAGAATATGACGGGTTTAAGGGAGAGTTGCTTGTGGAAAATTGGGATAAGCCCTTAATTCTAACGACATTTGTGCAGTTCTTTAATACCCTCTTTAAAGCTAACGCTAAAACCTCAAGAAAGTTCTGTAACATACAAAACTCTATTGTTATTTTAGATGAAATACAATCCATTCCTATAAAATACTGGGATGCTGTTGGTGCTTCTATAAAAATACTTACAGAAGAGTATAACGTGCGGTTTATTTTGATGTCAGCCACACTGCCGAAGTTTCTTGATAAATACGACGACGTCTGTAAAGAGTTCTATGGTAAGGATAGGTATGAGGTGATAGTTAAGCTGGATAAAGAGGTTGAGGTTGAGGAACTGGCAGATGAGGTTGCAAAAACGGCAGCAAATTACAAAAACAAAGACATAATGGTCGTTGTGAACACAATATCCACAGCGGAAAAAATATTTGATAGTTTAAGTAATCTCATTAAAGAGGACATAGTGTTTTTAAGCACTCATTTAACGCCTTCCGATAGACACAAAAGAATAAACTATATAGTGAACAATAAAAACAAAAGGAAAATTGTGGTAACTACTCAGCTCATTGAAGCTGGCGTTGATGTTGATATGGACATTGTATTTAGGGACTTAGCGCCCTTAGACAGTATAGTTCAGGCTTCAGGCAGATGCAATAGGCATGATAAAAAAGAAAAGGGGCAGGTATATATTTATGCAGTTAAAAAGAAAAAAGCTCTTGACGCTAATAGAATATACTCTGCAGTCGACATATCTACCACAAGGAAGTTTTTAAAAGGCTTCAACAAGAACACCATCTCTGAAACAGAACTTTTTAAAGCAATGGACAAATATTATAATAAAAAAAAAGAAAAAAAGGAAACAAGCGACATTTTAAACTATATGAGGAAAATGGAATTTGAAAAAGTTGCAGAGGGCTTTAACCTCATAGAAAATACAGAGCAAACAAGCGTTTTTGTTGCAGTTGATAAAAAAGCCAAAAACCTATTAAGAGTAATGAGAAAAATTGAAAGAATAAAAGAATATAATGCACTACAAGCTAAGGATGAATACATAAAAATTAAGCATCTCATACAAAAATATGTTGTCACGCTGAGGTTTTTAAAGGAAAGCGAAAAAACGAGGCTGAGCCTTGCTGATAAGGTGTTTGAACTGCCAATAGTAAGTGAGGAAAACTACACTTACAAAGGCGTTGCCATACAAAAAGGCATTTTGGCCGTATAGAGTTCTTTTAAAAAGCTATATGAAGTATATAGA
>JALUBM010000105.1 GCA_027044845.1 Sulfurimonas sp. | reverse complement strand
TATTTTTTAGCTACTCTAATAGTGTTTTTGCTCTTGTGTATTTGATGATAAACTCCTTATTTTAGGAGTTTAAGCAATATTCTTACCAATTTTATGGGGTTTTGGATTTTATTAATTCAGGTTCATTTTATTTTTTGTGGGATTTACCTATGTAGAAGATAAGGATTTATTAATAATATATTATATGGTTAGTCCTGAAAAAAGAAAAAGAACGAAAGAAGTTCCGTAGGCGTGCTGCTATAGAACCCATTATAGGACATGTGAAATTAGACCACAGAACAGCTTCATCCAATTCATTATTTTCCTAAGAATCACACTAATAGTGTATGCTTTAACACAACAAGAACAGTGACACAGAGAAAAAAATTTGACATACTCTGTAAATATACTAAATTAATCAAAATTTTCAAGAAATCATTTAATCTTTTCTAAAATAGCATCCACTGTAAAACCAAATTTCTCAAAAAGCTCTTTTGCTGGAGCTGAAGCACCGAATGTGTCCATACCGATCACTTCATCAGCCAAGCGGTACCACTCCAAACCGCGGGCAGCTTCAATCGCTACTTTTTTCGTATCGGGGATAATCATCTCATCGATATACGCTTTCTCTTGTTCGATAAACAGATCATAACATGGCACACTGACGACATTTGCTGGTACACCTTTTTCATTGAGTGCTGCTTTGGTTTTAAGTGCAAGTTCTACTTCGCTTCCTGAAGCCATAAGCGTAATAACGGCATTTTCATCACTTGCCAAAAGATAACCGCCGCGGCTGATTTCACCTTTAATCGGTGCAGGAACAATCGCCAAACTTTGACGTGAACAGACAAAAGCAGACGGAGATTTCTCCATTGCAAGTGCCGTTTTCCAAGCCTCAATATTTTCAGCCCCGTCAGCAGGACGCCATACATAAAAGTTAGGCAATGCACGAAACTGTGAAAGATGTTCAATCGGCTCATGTGTTGGTCCGTCTTCACCCACACCGATACTGTCATGCGTCCATACAAAAAACTGCTGAATCCCTGAAAGTGCAGCAATTCTTGCGGCAGGTTTTAAGTAGTCGGAGAAAACAAAGAAAGTTGAGCTAAAAGGTTTGAGCGGACCGTATAAAGCGATGGCATTGGTAATAGCCGCCATCGCATGTTCGCGAATACCGAAATAGATATTTCTCCCTTTAGGATAAACACCCATGTCATTAAGATATGTTTTATTTGACGGTGAGAGGTCAGCACTTCCGCCTAAAAAGCTCGGCACCGCTTTTGCGATTGCATTTAAAATTTTACCGTTCGTGTTTCTTGTTGCATCGGTTTTGTCAAATTCAGGCCACTGAATTCTTGAATAATCAGGATTCTGCAGTGCATCAAGTGTCTCATTTTGCTCCATTAAAGGAAGCGTTTTAAGTCTGTGAATCCATTCACGCTCTAGCAAATCACCCTCTTCTACGGCACATCTAAAACGAGCCATTACATCTTCAGGCACAAAGAATTTTTTCTCAGGATCAAATCCTGCTCCTCTTTTTCCCTCAGCTATAATCTCCTCACCTAAAGGAGCACCGTGTGCATGGTGTGAGCCTTCAAGAGGACCTGCACCTTTTGCTATAATAGTATTTGCAATGATTAAAACCGGTCTATCTGCTTTTTTTGCTTGAATGATTGTTTCATCAA
>JALUBM010000104.1 GCA_027044845.1 Sulfurimonas sp. | reverse complement strand
ATATAAAACCAGAATAAATGACATATTTCAAAAATACAAAGGCACATAATGATAAAAAGTAATATTAAAACTTCTGGCTTTACACTTGCTAAGCGTAAAGAACTTGCAGGTGATGATTTTTATGATATAAAAACTATTGGTAACTCAAGCGTTGCCATAGTCTGTGACGGTGTCGGTAGTGCTGAAGAAGGTGCTCAAGCGGCGAGAAGAGTAACTTCTTATTTAATGAATAATTTTAAAATTCGTCCAAAAACATGGTCTATAGAAAAATCTATAAAAACTTTTATCAATTCCATTAATTCTATACTTTATAAAGAATCTCAAATTAATTATGAACGCAGTGAACTGGTAACAACATTAACTATTGTTGTTATAGAAGGTAATCGTTTATATGGTGCCAATGTTGGAGACAGCAGAGTCTATCTACTCAGGGATGAATCATTAACACAACTTTCATTTGATCATGCGATGCAAGAAGAAGGATATGAAAATATCCTTACACAGGCTATTGGAATTAGTAAGAATGTAGAACCTTATTATTTTGAAAATATTGTTCAAAAAAATGATAAAATTCTTCTTTGTAGTGATGGCTTATACAATGTATTACAAGAAGATGAAATTAAAAACAATATTGTAAAAGGAGCCATTTCCCTTGTTAAAAAAGCCAGTAAACTTACACAAGACCATCTTCCTGATGATACAACAGCAGTTGTTCTCGAAATCCTGCAAGCCAATGAAATCGAAATACTCAAACAACAAAAGCTGGAAATCCCCGAATCACTTAAAGCAAATCAAGTTATAGATGGCTACAAACTTGAAAAACCTCTTATACAAAATGAAAGAACTTGGCTTGTAACAAAAAAAACAAAACAATATGTCATTAAATTTGTGCCAGTTGAAGCAACAGAAGATAAAACTATTCTTGACTTATTTGTTAAAGAAGCTTGGAATGCTAAACGCCTCAAAGCAAAATTTTTTCCAAAAGCAGTTATCCCAAAAAATAGGACATATAGATATTATGTCATGCAGCTTTTTGAAGGTGAAGATTTAAATAATTATTTAACATCACACCTACATGTGACTATAGATGATGCTATTGAACTTGCACAAACACTTCTAAATATGTCTCAATTTTTACTCAAATATGACTTGGTACACGGAGATATTAAACCAAATAATATAATGATTGCCAAAACTGATGAAGATATTACAGAATATAAGATTATTGATTTTGGTAGTATCACTGAAATTTTTTCTGAACAATCTCGTGCAGGAACACCCAGCTTTTTAGCACCTGAACGATTTCAAAGTGAGGCTATAAGTGAAATAACAGAAATTTTTTCCATAGGTGTCACACTTTACTTAAGCTTAACAGGAAAATATCCTTATGGAGAGATAGAACCATTTCAAAACCCATCATTCAAAGAAGCTAAAAAACCAAGTAATTATAATGTAAATATACCTGATTGGCTTGACAGTGTCATCATGCGTTCAATAGCCTTAGATAAAGATCAAAGATATGAACACTATTCTGAAATGAAGTATGAGCTTACTCATTCACAAAAGGTAAAACCTTATTTTATAAAAAATGCCCCATTAATTGAAAAATCACCCTTACTTTTTTATAAGAGTGCTTTTACTATAATGACATTCATCAACTTTATAC
>JALUBM010000103.1 GCA_027044845.1 Sulfurimonas sp. | reverse complement strand
CTTTGAGTGTTATGTTAAAAGGAAATATTCACAGACCAAAAATTAGAATAGATGCGAAACAGATTATTAAAAAAGAGGCAACAAAAGCTATTAAAAAAGAGATACAAAAAAGGCTAGGTAAGGAAGTTGGTAATCTTTTAAAAGGTTTATTTTAAACTTACATCTGTTAAGGTAAGACAAAAACTAACGGTTTTACCTTGTTCTTTTATTTTTGTACAAGCTTGAGTCAATGTTGAGCCTGTGGTCATAATATCATCTATTAAGATTATATGCTCATTTTTTAATTTTTTTAATTGAAAATCTCTTGGATTGGATTCCCTAAATATTTTAGTTTTTCCTGCATAAGAGACGCTGTTTTTTGCCCGAAGTTTATTATACAGTGGCTTAATATTATAGGATTTGAGTGCGTGATTTAAAATTGCTGTATGTGAATAACCATTTGTACATCTGTCATCTATGGCTAAAGATATATATTTTTCTTTTGTGTGAAACTCTTCTGCAAATTTTTTAAAACTTAAATCTGCCAATATAGTATAAATATAAAATCCTATATCTGTATGTTTGGTGAAAAGAAGCTCTTTTATATCTTCATATTTGTAGAATGAGAGAACATCAATACCGTTGGAAAGTTTTCTTTTTGAAACAGTTGGTGTGAGAAAATTTATTTGGCATAAGGAACATATATGTGTAAGAGAATAGTTCTCACACAATATACATTTCATTCTTTAATTTAGTCCATTTTAAGAACAGACATAAATGCTTCTTGGGGAAGCTGTACTTTACCGATGGATTTCATACGCTTTTTTCCAGCTTTTTGTTTTTCAAGCAGTTTACGCTTGCGAGTAATATCTCCGCCATAACATTTCGCAGTGACATTTTTACCCATAGACTTTACGGTTTCACGAGCGATAATTTGGCTTCCTAAAGATGCTTGAACAGCTACTTCAAAAAGTTGTCTAGGAATTTGCTCTTTCATATTTTTAACCAAAATACGACCACGAGAAAGAGCCTGAGTTCTAGGTACTACAACGCTTAACGCATCTACAGCTTCTCCCGCAACTTTGATATCAAGCTTCACAAGGTCTCCAACCTTAAAACCAATAGGTTCGTAATCAAATGATGCATATCCTTTTGAAATTGATTTCAGAGTGTCATAAAAATCCATAACTATCTCATTCATGGGGACTTCATATTCAAGCATAACTCTTTCTTCATTTAGGTAAGTCATCTTTGTTTGCATTCCACGTTTGTTTACAAGAAGGGTTATGATATTCCCTACATATTCACTAGGTGTAATAACGGTAGCTCTAACATATGGTTCTTCTATTCTATCTATTTTATTTACTTCTGGAAGTTCTGAAGGATTTTGAACATTCACAAAGTCACCATTATTTAAATATACATTATAAATAACAGAAGGGGCAGAAGCAATTAAATCAAGATTGAACTCTCTCTCAAGTCTTTCTTTGATAACTTCCATGTGAAGCATTCCAAGAAAACCTACACGAAATCCAAAACCAAGTGCTACTGAGGTCTCAGGTTCATAAGAAAGAGAAGAATCATTAAGCTTGAGTTTATCAAGAGCATCTCTTAAATCTTCAAACTTGTCTGTGTCGATTGGAAAAATACCAGCAAATACGAATGGTTTAGCAGGCTCATATGTTCCAACTGGTTCGGTAGCAGGTTTTTTTACATCAGTAATAGTATCACCAACATTTATAACTGCTACCTCTTTAAGACCAAGAATAACAATTCCAATTTCACCACACTTAATAGCTTGAGTTTTTATTTTTTTCATAGGATGTGGATACATTAAATCTAAAACATGATGCTCTTCACCATTACTCATAAGTTTGATATTCTGACCTTTTGTAATTTGTCCATCAAAAACACGAACAAGGGCTAAGGCACCAAGATACGAATCAAACCAAGAATCGTAAATAATCGCTTTAGTGGTAGCTTCAGGATTTCCAATGGGTGCTGGAATTCTATCTACTATTGCATCTATGAGTTCTCTTATTCCAACACCTGTTTTTGCTGAAACAAGACAAGCATCAGTTGCATCAATTCCAATAGCTTCTTCTATCTCTTCAGCCACACGATCTGGTTCGGCTGCAGGCAAGTCAATTTTGTTAATAACGGGAATAAGTTCAAGATTATTATCTAAGGCTAAATAAACATTGGCAATAGTTTGTGCTTCAACACCTTGAGCAGCATCAACAATCAATAAAGCACCATCAGAGGAGGCTAAAGATTTACTTACTTCATAGGAAAAATCAACATGACCTGGTGTGTCTATAAGGTTTAGTACATAATGTTGCCCATCTTTTACATAATCAAGCCGTACAGATTGTGCCTTAATAGTAATACCGCGTTCTTGCTCTATATCCATGGTATCCATCATTTGCGTACCCATTTCACGCTCTGTAACCGAGCCACATTCTTGGATGATTCTATCGGCAAGGGTACTTTTACCATGATCTATATGGGCAATAATTGAGAAGTTTCTAATATTTTTCAATAATTTTCCTATACAAAGAGACTGTTAACACTTTCATTATGGTAAACTCTACGGATTACTTCAGCAAAAAGTGGTGCAACTGTTAAAACCTTGATTTTAGAATTTGGTTTAGACTCTAAAGTGTTGGTAATAATTAACTCGTCAAGTTCTCCATTTTCAAGATTTTGGTAGGCTTTTCCGCTGAGTACCCCATGTGTAGCACATGCCATAACAGAAGTAGCCCCTTTATTTTTTAGTGCAGTTGCTGCTTTTACCATTGTCCCTGCGGTATCAACCATATCATCTATCATAATAATATCATAACCTTCAACATCACCAATAATATTCATAACTTCACTTTCATTGGCTCTTTCACGGCGTTTATCAACAATAACCATCTCAAGCCCCATACGAGATGCAAAGTAACGAGCACGGGCGACACCACCAATATCTGGAGAAGCGATTATAGGATTTTTAAGGTTTTTACTTTTTATATATTGCTCAAATGTAACAGAACCATAAAGATTGTCAACAGGAATGTCAAAAAATCCTTGGATTTGTCCTGCATGTAAATCTATGGTAACTACTCTGTCAATTCCCGCAGTTTCATATAAATTAGCTACAAGTTTTGCTGTAATTGGTACACGAGGAGCAGCTTTTCTATCTTGTCTTGCATAACCATAATAAGGTACCACAGCAGTAATACTAGAAGCAGAAGAACGCTTAAGTGCATCTGTCATAATCAAAAGTTCCATAAGATTGTCATTTGATGGGGCACCAGTAGATTGAACGATAAATACATCACGACCACGGACTGATTCAGCAATTTGCACTGAAATCTCACCATCACTAAATTTTTTAACATCAGCTTTTGCTAATGGAACATCTAAAACACTGCAAATTTCTTTTGCAAAATCAACACTAGCAGAACCAGCAAAAATTTTATAACCACGCATTGGTATTCCTTCTTGGAAAAATTAATAGTGTATTATACAAAAATTGTACTGAGTATAGGTTAAAGTTGTTGACACTTTTGACAAAGTCCTGATAAAACTAAATCTGCTTTGTCAATTTTAAAATGAGAGGTTTGTGAAGCGAGGTGTGTAGTTTGTGAAAGATCAAGTTTAATGTCTTCAATAGTATTGCATTGCCTACAGATTACATGTGAATGTGCCTCTTTTGCAAGTTCATACACTGATTTCTCATTTGGAATTTTTACTTCTTGTATAAAAGCATTTTCTATCATCAAGTTGATGTTTTTATATATAGTAGCAAGAGAAATAGAATTAAACTTTTTTAACAAGACTTCATATAATTTTTCTATTGTTATATGCCCGTTAGAAACAAGCACATTTACAATCTCTAATCTTTGAGGTGTTGCTTTTAAATGGTGCTGTCGTAATATATTTGTATAATTATTCATAATGTAATTATACACTACAAATATTTAAAAATAGTTTTTTAAAGCAACTTTTGCAATCGGATCAAGCTTGAAAATAGAATTGCACTTTTATCCACATGTGAACTTTTCATCTGCAGTTCACTGCTTAAAAGGAGTTCATGGAGTTTCAAATAAGCATGTGGTTTGATTTTAATAGCATAAGATGCTTTTTGCTCAACTACAAAAGAAGGAGCAGGATAGCCTAAAATTTCTAAAGCATTGGGCGCACCATTTACACGAATGTAAATATTAAACATATATAATTGTGTTAAATAAGTTGTTATTGCACTGATTATCCTTATTTCATCTTCGCCATGTTCTAGTATATTTTGCAAATCAGGACGAAAATCTTTTTTGTCAAGTAATATTTTTATAAAATCATCAAGATTAATACTTGCAAGTCCATACACTAAATTATCAATATCTTTGGTTGTAATTGCTCTGTCATAAACTTTGAATTTGTTTATCTCGTTGGAAGCGAGTGCAACATCTCCGTTGTGAATCTTTAATAGATATGAGATTGTAAATTTATCAATATTGACATTTTTTTCTTGTGCAATTTGGGA
Source organism: Sulfurimonas sp. (assembly GCA_027044845.1). Lineage (GTDB taxonomy): Bacteria > Campylobacterota > Campylobacteria > Campylobacterales > Sulfurimonadaceae > Sulfurimonas. The sequence continues at coordinate 3,297 of JALUBM010000103.1, read as the reverse complement.
AATGATATTTTGTGCTTCGTACTCTTTTGGATGAAAAAAGCGAACATTCATGGTATTTGTTTTTGCAAAATTTTTTTTATTATTGTAAGTTTTATAATCTGAACCATAATATGCATAAACAAAAATATTATCTGGATTTTTTTTACAAAATTCCAATAAAATATCTAATTCTTTTTTTGGGACTTTTTTTTCACTTTTAATAATCAAAATGTTTCTATCTCCAAAAAGTGAGCCTTGCGAGAGATGGGCTTTTGCTGAACTAAAGTCATATTCATCATGGTAATAATTGAGTATATTTGCATCGTCTATATTTGTTAGCATTTTTGCATACATATCTATTAAAAAAATGCTTTCCCCAAAAAAGATAAAACTATTAGAAACAGTTTTATTTTGTATATGCTTGTCGAACTCATTTTTATACATTATTTGTCTATTTTCTCGACTACGGAGGCATATATTTTGGCTCGGGCAATAGTAACTTTGTCGATTCTTATAAGGATATCCTCAAAGAGTGCAACATCAGCTCTAGCCGTAAAATGTAATTTTGCTCCTATAATTGTATCATGAAGCTCTGCACGTAATTCGGGGTCAGTTGTTGTCACTCTTGCTTTAAATTCTTTTCCTATATTTTCCTTTGCCCAACGAGCATATTTTCTGGCTTTATATTCAGACTCTATAATCATAGATTCACGCTCTTTTTCACTGATAGTCATACTTAAAGACTCAATATTTCTTAAAACATAAGATTGTTCTTGTGTATCACCTCTATTAATTGCTTTTAAAAGTCTGTGTACTATTAAATCACTATATCTTCTAATGGGGGATGTAAAATGTGTATACTCTTTAAAACCGAGACCAAAATGCCCGACATTTATAGGTGAATAGCGTGCTTGCATTTGTGATTGAATAATGAGCGTATCTACTTCAGATTCAAGCCCTATCTCTTTTGCCTGTTTTTGTATGGAATCAATTGTCTCTTTTATGGTACTTTTAATCTCTACATGTATGCCAATGCCGGCTAGTTCCTGATAAAGCTTTTGCAATTTTGTCTGACTTGGTGGTTCATGAATTCTAAAAAGACCTCTTTTGTATCGTTTTGCAGCCTCCTTATTGGCTAAAAGCATACAATCTTCTATAAGCCCATGCGAAGGAGTCTCTTGGGCAACTGCAGTAGAAATAAGGTTTGTATTTTCATCGAGTGTCATTTCAATTTCAGTAGAATGAAAATCAAAACCCTCCTGCAGACGTTTTTCTTTTAATCTATCTGTGACTTTTTTGAGTTTACTTATCCATACAAATATCTCTTTTTCTTCTGTTGTCTTGGCATGTAGCCTCCCTTCAAAAAGGAGATCAATTTCTTTATAGTTGAATCTTCTATCTGAATGCATAATTGCTTCATATACTTCAGACTTTACTACTTCTAATGTAGTAATATTGAGTTTGATTTCAAATACATATGCAAGTCTGTCAACATGAGGTTGGAGTGAACATAAAGTTTCACTCAGCTCACGTGGAAGCATCGGAATAGAGCGATGGGGTAGATAGATGGAAAAACTTCTGTATATTGCTTCTGTATCTATAGAACCAAAAGGTGTAACATATTCACTAACATCGGCAATAGCGACGTAAAGTGTTGAACTTTTATCATCCCAGTATATGGAATCATCAAAATCTTTTGCTGTTATAGGATCAATCGTACAAAAAGTAAAATCTCGTAAGTCTTTTCTATTGGAATATTTTGAAGCATCTACTTGTTTAAAAGAATCTGCGACTTGTAAAACTTCTTCATCAAAAGTATCATGCTTGTTAAACTGGGCAAGAACAATTTTTTCATCACTTTTGGGGTCATTAATATTACCAATTTTATCCATAATTGTATTTTCATGGTTGTCGATTTTAAACAAATCACCTATTTCATAGGAATTGAGTTCTTCAGGAGTGAGTTCAGCTCCGATAGGATACTCTGTTTTGAGTTCGACTAAAGCTTTATGCCCTTCTTTCATTATAATATAAGCGACACTATAAGTCTGTTCTCGTCCGACAATTTCTATAATTTTGGCACTTGGAGAACCTCTATATCCAAGAAGTCTTTGTGCAATAACTAAATCACCTTCACGGGCAAGACCAAGATTGTTTTCGTTAATAAACAAATCTTTAATATTCTCACCTATTACATGTAAATAGGCTGTTCCTTTTTGAATGAGTCCAAGTGTTCCCGCACGGTATTTGGAATTAAACTTATATATATGGTGCTTATGAGTAAGATATTTTTTTGCAAGCCATTCTTTTACAAATAGAAGTTCTTCTTGTTCGATGTCTTGCTCATTTAATCCATGCGTGAGGCGTATAAGTAATGATTTCAAGGAGATAGAATCTTTATTCTATATTTGCAACAGCTGTATTAAAACTGTTCATATCAAGATTGTATTTTTCTATGAGTTCTTTGGCAGATTCAAGACTCTTATCTGTAACAACTCCGTTAATAGGAACAGCAATTCGGACAACATGTAAAATTTGTGCAGCTTTTTTGTTCTTGTCTTGTGCGGCATCAGGGTTTTGACAATTTTTTATAATATCGACGAGTCCCTCTTCAAATTTCCATTGTGCGAAAATAGTAGCACTTACTTCAGGTGTATCAACACTTGCTATTTTTCTCTCTGCTGCTTCAACATTTTGAAGTTCATTCAGAGCCGCTTTAAAATCAGATTCTTTTTTGTCAGCTATGATTTGCTGTGCGATAAGAACCTTTCCTATTTCCACTAAGAAAGCGGCAGGGGAAAGAATATTAAGAAGTGTATTTTCTCTTTTTATACACCAAGCTGTTGTCAGGGCATGTTGTTTCTTTGAAAGTTCTGAGAACATTTCATTTGTTATACCATACGGTGACAAGTCTAGGGCAAAGCTTTTTTTGACAATAGAAGCTAATGCAAAACCACGAACAGTTCCCATTCCAAAAAGTCCAACTGCTTGGTTGATTGCATTGATTTCTCTGGAAAAGCCGTAGAGAGGAGAGTTTGCAGCTCTGAGTATATCCGCAGTCAATAATGGATCTTTTTCTAAAATCTTTGCCATATCGTTAAAAGTACTGTCTGGATCTTTATAAACTTTTTCGATTTGTAATGCAGATTCAGGCAGAGGCGGGAGCTGTTTGATTTTTTTTAGTATCTCTTCAGTCATTGGATTTCTCTCTTATAAGTGTATGTCTTTATGATGTAATTATAGTATCAATAAATAAATACATACTGAATATTTACAAAAAATTGGTATTATTTTTATTTAAAATAATTTCATAGCAAA
>JALUBM010000102.1 GCA_027044845.1 Sulfurimonas sp. | reverse complement strand
ATACATAGTTATTTGGTCCTATATCTTTTGAAATATACATCGCAGTTTCAGCATTTTTTAGTAAGCTATCTACATCATTTCCATCTTGCCCTAAAATACTGCGACCAATACTAAATGTAATATAAATATCTTTATTTTTTATATAAAATGGTTTTTTCATAATAAAAATAATTTTTTCTATTAAATTTGTATTACTATAATCAGTCATTTTCGTTTCAACTACAACAAACTCATCTCCGCTAATTCGCGCTACAATGTCGTTTTTATGTATGCACTCTTTAAGTCTATCTGCCACTTTTTGCAACAACAAATCGCCTATATCATGACCATATACATCATTTATCTTTTTAAATTTATCTAAATCAAGAAAAACAATTCCAACCTGATACTCATTAATTTTAGCATTACTAATAATGTTATCAAGTTTATTAACCAAAGAGACCTTATTATCTAGTCCCGTAAGAGGATCATTCATCGCTATAAACTTAATCACATCTGCTTGTCTTTGTATCTCTAAATCTTTTTCTGCCAAATCTTCTAAAAGCTCTTCGTAGTTGTCTGCGACACTTTTACTGTAATTTGTAATAAAAACTTTATAAAGCAGTAGCATTAACAATAAAAACAACAGGACTGCTATTAAAACAATTCTTTCTATCTCTTTATCCACGATAGAGAGGTCAATATCTCTGAGATCCTTTGCTAAAATAATTTTTACTCGACCTACTGAATTTATATTGTTTAGCTCAAATGCGCTCAAAAGTAAACCACTCTTTTCATCTACAACATAGCGTTCAAGATTTGCCATCTTTTTTCTTGGCATAGTATTGATAGTCTCAACAAGATTGGAAAAGTAAAAAGGGTTTGAAAGGTAACGGCTTTTATTGTTATCGACTACGGCTATAGCACTATAACCCTTGGTGTCAAAGTGAAAGGCAAAAGCATCAAAATCAGCCTTTGTAACAAGATTTGATGTATATCTCCCTTTTGCATCATATGCAGGAGCAACAGCAGTAATAGTAACGTAGGGTCTATCTTTGTAAAAAGTAATAGTACTTTGAATGGATTTATATGGTTTTACAGTTATTTTTGGCAAATAAGAAAAATTGATATTTTCAAATAAGGAATATTTTTTTAAACTAAGAGAAACTCTGTCCCTATTTTGCGAAGGAGACTGAGCCATTATTGTAGTTGCTACTGCAAGCTCTTTTTTCTTAGTCTCTATACTATCCTCAAAATTAGAAGAGAGTTTTCTTGCCGTTTGTAAATAAATACTATCTTTGAGCCCATCAACAACTCTTGAAGAGTAAATATAACCTATACTTCCAACTATACTAAGTAATATTCCACCAACAACTGTCGTCCTTAATCCATTTGCCATATATACTTTTTACCTATTTAGTTAAACCTAATTCTGCAAAAAGCACTTCAAAATACTCACTTATATTGAGCAACTCTTCTTTTAGTAAACCAAAAGCTTTATCTTCTTCAACCCACTCTTCTATGCGTTTTACACTATCACTCTTTTGATTCTCATCCAACTTGTCCGATTTAGAAACAGCCTCTTTAATTCTTTGTAAATGTTCTCTATGTTTATGTGCACTCATATTTTGTCCTTTTTATTGTTTTTTTAATAATTTTTATATTTTCCAGCTTTTGCTGCAGCACGAAGCTCTTGAAGTT
>JALUBM010000101.1 GCA_027044845.1 Sulfurimonas sp. | reverse complement strand
AAACAATATTCAAAAAAATCAAGATTAAACCTTTGCCAACTAAAAAAATGTATATCCCATTGGAAAAGAAGACTCAACAACAAAAGAAAAAACAACAAAAGAAAAAACAAAGTAAACTTGCATGGCTCTATGAAGATAAATCTACCCAAGAAGCAAAAGATACCAAGAAAAAAACGACTCATAATAACAGTAATATTTCTCAAAACATTAAAAAACTCTACGGCGATGAATTTGGAAAACTAACACCAGGACAACAGCAATATATTTTAGATAATCAGGAAATTATGAGAAGAATTACGCAACATGTACTTAATCGTGTCGCACGCGTAAATATTCCACGTGATTTAAATGTAAACAAAAGCAATGTTATAGAATTTTATCTGCATCCAAATGGAGATATGTCAGATTTTCGATTTATTTCAAAAAGCGGCTATTATATTTTGGATGACACGACAAAAGAGACTATTGAATATGCATACAGCAGGTACCCAAGACCAAAAGAGACAACACTTATACGCTACAATGTTTATTATAATCTAGCAAGATATTAACTCAATAATGTCAAGGCACCTCTATAAATCGGCTCATCTATAAAACCATACTCATCATCAACAAAACCTGTTATGCCCTCATCTCTATGCATTTCAAAAAGTTTAACAATAATTTTTGCTCTTTTTATTTCTTCTTCTTTATCGACAAATATCTTATTAACCAGGACAACTTGTTTCGGTGAAATACATGCTTTTGCAGTATACCCCATCTTTTTTTCTAATATCAACCACTGCTTAAATGTTTCCAAATCTTCAAACTCTTGAAATACAAAAGAGATGGGTTTGACTTTCATAGACTTTGCACTAATTAAAAAATGTGAAAGTATATATTGTATAGTCGGATTTTTCAAATTGATTAAACTTTGAGGAAGTTCCATATCGGCAAATAAATCCAAAACACCTAAATAAAATGCTTTTACACGTTTATTCACTGCTAAATTAGATAGATTATGCCAAGACTCTGCTGTCTCTATCGAGAGATGCAAATCTATCTCTTCATGTAAAAGAGCCAATATATTTTTTACTTCATCACTATTTTTGATTTTTGGCACACGAATAGCATCAGGCATAAACTGGTTCAAATAAGTAATTTCATCATATCCACCCTCATCTAGTGCATTTACACGAACAACAAGTTTTTTTTCACATTGTTTCAGTCTTGAGAGAAATATAGCAGCCAAAATAAGTGCAAACGGTTTATCTTCTTTACTTACACCGTCTTCAAGATTAAGCATAATACAATCAGCTTCTAAACTCTCTATTTTAGAGAGATGTTTAATATTATTGCAAGAAAGCATCAACACTGATTTGAAATTATTTTTTTTATTAATTTGACGAAATGTTGGTACGGCAAGAATATCTAACGCCTTCAAATCACGCTTATTATAAACTTCTTCTATTTTACTTAACATTTTTTTTCTTCCATTTATCATTTTTATGCAAATAGAAATAAAGTGCTTTGATTTCTTCTGTTGTTAAAAAATATCTAGGCATACCTCGTTTTCTCTGACTGAGAACCCGATAAAATTCATTGAACTCAATATTGTTAATTTGTGGACCGACAAATCTTTTTTTCTTATTTTTATGTATATAGTTTGCTATAATTTTCCCTTCCCCATTCTTCCCATGAC
>JALUBM010000100.1 GCA_027044845.1 Sulfurimonas sp. | reverse complement strand
GTAGTATAATTTCATCTACTATATATACCACAAGGTAAACTATGAACTTAACAAAAGAATTAGAAAATTTAGGACTTAAAAACGTTGGAAATGTTTATCATAACATTAGCTACGATGAGTTAATTAAGCATGAACTTGAAAACGGTGAAGTTAGAGAAACAAAAACAGGTGCAACAGCTGTTGATACAGGTATATTTACAGGGCGAAGTCCAAAAGACAAATACTTTGTTGATAGAACACCTTCAAACCAGTATATTGCATGGGGTGATGTCAATCAGAAAATAAGTGAAGAGATTTTTAATGAACTTTTAGAGTTGTCACGCGAACAACTTTCAGGAAAAGACCTTTATGTTACTGATGTATATAGTGGTGCAAGTCCTGCTTCAAAAAAATCTATTCGTTTTGTAACAGAGGTTACATGGCAATCTCATTTTGTTAAAAATATGTTTATCCGTCCTACTCCTTCAGAGTTAGAAGTATTTCAATCAGATTTTACTGTTTTAAATGCTTGTAAGGCTGTCAATGACAAATGGAAAGAACATGGAATGAACTCTGAAGTTTTTGTTCTTTTTGATGTAGAACGAAATATGGCAATCATCGGTGGCACATGGTATGGTGGCGAATTGAAAAAAGGTATTTTTTCAATGATGAATTACTGGCTGCCACTTGATGGAAAACTTTCAATGCACTGTTCTGCTAATGTTGGAGAAGCTGGAGACACAGCACTTTTCTTCGGTTTAAGCGGAACTGGAAAAACAACACTTTCAACTGACCCTAAACGTGCTTTAATCGGTGATGATGAACATGGTTGGGATGATTACGGTGTCTTTAACTTTGAAGGTGGTTGTTATGCAAAAGTCATCAATCTTGACGCAAAAAGTGAACCTGAAATCTATGGGGCAATTAAAAAAGACGCACTTTTAGAAAATATTGTAATGTATGGGGAAGGTGAAGTTGATTATGAAGATGATTCAAAAACTGAAAATACTCGTGTTTCCTACCCAATTGAGCATATAGCAAACCACAAATCAGATTTAATGGCAGGGCATCCTGAAAATATCATTTTCTTATCTGCCGATGCTTTTGGTGTACTTCCTCCTGTATCAAAACTTACTCGTGAACAAGCAATGTACTACTTTTTAAGCGGTTATACTGCAAAAGTCGCAGGCACTGAGCGTGGTATTACAGAACCAGTTGCAACTTTTTCTGCATGTTTTGGTGAAGCATTTATGACGCTGCATCCTACTGTTTATGCAAAACTCCTCGGTGAAAAAATCGACAAACATAATGTAAATGTTTACCTTGTTAATACTGGATGGACAGGTGGAGAATATGGTGTTGGAAAACGAATGAGCCTAAAAGATACTCGTGCCTGTATCAATGCTATTCTTGATGGTTCTATTAAAAACAGTGAATTTGATACAACCAAAACATTTAGACTACAAGTACCTAAAACACTGGGTAACATAAATCCAGAACTTTTAAACCCTAGAAATGCGTGGGAAGACAAAGAAGCGTTTGATAATACTCGTGATAAACTTGCAGATATGTTTGTAGAAAACTTTAAAAGATATCAAGATGCCGATAGTGAATTTGATTTCTCTACAGCAGGACCGAGGATAGAAGAGTAAAAAGCTTTTAGCTTTTTACTTAGTTTTTATTATTTTTTCTTCTTTGTAGCTTTTTCCAGATACAACCAAACTGCCCCACCGATAAATATAAGGACAACGGGAGCAATCCATTTATTATCGCTTATATAAACTGCGAATTTACTCAAAACTGCACCGAAATAATAACTACTTAAACCAAATGCCAAAGCCCAGACTGCTGCTGCAAATATATTTAAAATCGTAAACTTTTTAAAATCATATTTTGTTAAGGCAATAGCTATCGGTACAACAGTTTTTAAGCCATAAATAAACTTTTGAATAAAAATAATCCAGTCACCATGCTTTTTTATAAGTATATGCGCAAGTGCAAGTTTTCTTCTGTGTTTACGAAGACCTTCTACCATCATAGATTTTTGATAGCGTGTGAGCCAAAAAAGTAAAACATCACCAAGAGCATTGCCTAAAAAAGCTATACTTATTGAAAGTGTTAAGTCCATCTTTCCCATAAAACTTAAAACACTTGCCGCAACAAGCCCAATAAATCCTCCTCCCAAGGAGTAAATGAAAAGTCCTATATATCCGTATGTTGTTAAATTACTAAACGTATCTTCCATATTATATTATTTTCCTAAAGTTTTTTTATTTTTGTTATTTCATCACGAAGCCGTGCTGCCTCTTCAAAATTTAGCTCACGAGCTGCCTCTTTCATTTTTAAAGAAAGTTCTTTTACCATCGCTTTTCTTTCACTAGGTGGTATTTTATCTTGTTTTTTATACTTTTGGTAGATACCACCGTGGTCTTCAAGTTTTAAATTTTCATCTAAGGCTCTTTTTGTAGTTTTTGGGGTTATTCCATGCTTCTTATTGTATGCTTCTTGTATTTCTCTTCTTGTATTGGTTTTATCTATAGCACGTTGCATAGAGCCTGTTATTCTGTTGGCATATAAAATAACTCTACCGTTTTCATTTCTTGCACCACGTCCTATAGTTTGAATTAATGCCGTTTCACTCCGTAAAAATCCCTCTTTGTCAGCATCTAAAATCGCTACTAAAGAGACTTCAGGTAAATCCAAACCTTCACGCAATAGATTAATTCCAATGAGAACATCAAACTCCCCCAAACGCAATGAACGTATTATTTGATTTCGCTCGATAGTATCTATATCAGAGTGCATATACTGTACTTTTATGCCTAAATCTGCCAAGTACTTTGTAAGTGCTTCTGCCATTTTTTTTGTAAGTACCGTTACTAAAACCCGTTCATCTTTTACAACAGTTTTTTTTATCTCATCATGAATATTTTCTACCTGATTAGTTGATGGTTTTATTTCTATAACAGGGTCAAGTAGTCCCGTTGGACGAATAATTTGCTCAGCTTTGACTGCCGACATCTCAAGTTCATACTCTGCAGGTGTAGCTGATACAAAAAGATAATTCGATGCTTTTTTAATGTACTCATCTGCTTTTAAAGGGCGGTTGTCAAGTGCTGATGGCAGACGAAAACCGTAATCGACCAAAACCTCTTTTCTGGCTCTATCTCCTGCATACATGCCACGATACTGTGGCAGTGAAACATGGGATTCATCTACAATGACAAGATAGTCTTTATGATTTACTTCAAAATAATCAAGTAGTGTAAAAGGAGCTTCTCCTGGTTTTTTATTTGTCAAAAGTCTTGAATAATTCTCAACGCCTTTACACATTCCCGTCGTTTGCAGCATCTCCAAATCAAACTCTACACGCTGTTTCAATCTTTGATACTCTACGAGTTTTCCCTCTTTTTGGAAATAAGCCAATCTTTCATCAAGTTCTTCTTCTATGCGTTTAATCGCAACGGACATTTTTTCTTGGCTTACACTAAATTGTGAAGTTGCATAAATTGTGACACTTTTATGCTCTTCGAGCTTCTTATTGTCAATCACATCAAAAGTATAAATAGCTTCTATCTCATCGCCAAAAAATTCTACACGGATTGCTTCTTGTTCAAAATAAGGTGGATAGATATCCATGCTCTCGCCATTAACACGAATATGCCCACTATCAAAGTAAGTATCGTTTCTTGAATATCCCATTTCTACAAGACGTAAAAGTAACTTTTTCTGAGCTATTTCATTCCCAATTTCCAGAACTTGCACCATATTTTGATACTCTTCTGGGTCTCCAAGTCCATAGTTAGCCGAAACAGAAGCGATAACAATCACATCATCATAAGAGAGTAGATTTGCCGTAGCAGAAAGGCGTAAACGTTCAAGTTCATCATTGATAGCCGAATCCTTTTCTATAAAAAGATCCTGACGAGGAATATAAGCTTCTGGCTGATAATAATCATAATATGAGACAAAATACTCGACATGATTATTTGGAAAAAACTGACGAAATTCACTATAAAGTTGTGCAGCAAGTGTTTTATTATGTGTCATGATGATTGTCGGCATCTTTACATTTTCTATAATGCGTGCCATGGTATATGTTTTGCCCGAACCCGTTACCCCTTCCAAGGTCTGATAACGGTTTCCATCAAGGATACTTTTACTCAGTTTTTCTATAGCTTTTGGCTGATCACCTGCGGGTTTGTATGGTGATATAACTTTGAAATTTGGTTTATTTTTCATAAATGGCATTATAGCTTTTTATTGATAATAATCTATTCCTTCAAACTTTTTGCACATACATAAGCACTTGAAAATGCCCACTGAAAATTATAGCCTCCTAGTTCACCTGTTACATCTACGACTTCACCTATAAAGTATAAATTTTTAACTTTTTTGGATTCTAAACTGTTTCCATTAAGTTCTTCTGCCAAAATACCGCCACGACTTACTTCAGCTTTTGTAAAACCAAAATTTCCTGCGGGTGCAAAGCTATAATTATGCAATGATTTCAAGAGTTCTTTATCATCTTGTGTGAGTTTTATGCACTCTTTGTCTCGTACACCAATAGCAAGCAAAAAAGCTTTTGCCAGTCTTTTAGGTAGAGGAATAACAGAACTTAAAAGCTTTTTACTCTTTTTGACTATATCCAAAATATTTTTATCAGGCAAAAAATCTATCTTTATTTCCCCTTTTTTCCAGTAAAGCGAAGCCGAAAGAATGGCAGGTCCACTAATGCCTTTGTGTGCAAAAAGCATCTCTTCTTTTAAAATTTTATCTGCAACCTTTACATGGACATGACAACTCAAGCCACTTAACTCTTTCATCCAAAATTGCTCTTTTTGCAGCGTCAATCCTACCAGTGCTGGAGTAAATTCTTTTACACCGATACCAAAATTTTTAGCAATATCTAAGCCTCTATCACTTGCACCAAGTGTCTGAAAACTTTTACCGCCCGTAGCTACAACAACTTTTTTTGCTTTATATCTGCCCTTATTTGTCTCGACAACAAAGTCATCATCATCTTTTTTTACATGTAAGAGCGTGTTATTTAGAATAATTTCACTATTTTTTACACTCTTTTTCAAAACATTAATAATATCATCCGAAGAGTTTTTACAAAAATAATAACGCCCTTTTCTTAATTCAAGTATTACTTTGTTTCTCTCTAAAAAGTCTAACAAATCATCTTTTGAAAATTTTTTAAATACCGAATATATTAGCCCTTCATCACCGTCAAAATTATTTATCTGCATACTGATATTGGTTATATTACATTTACCGCCACCAGATATTTTAAGTTTTCTGGCAGATTTTTCATTGCCCTCAATGAGAGCAACACGCATTTTTTTAGGCAAATTTGCTGCACACATCAATCCGCTTGCACCCGCTCCAAGAATTATTACATCATAGTTTTTCATGGGCTAATTATAGTATAATTACAAAAATATATTTAAAAGAAGAGATATGAGCAACAAACTCCACATAGTTTCACTTGGATGTACAAAAAATCTAGTCGATACAGAAGTGATGATGGGAAAACTACAAAATTTTGAACTCACTGACAACAATGAAGAGGCAGATGTCATCATTGTCAATACCTGTGGGTTTATCGACGCGGCAAAAGAGGAATCACTCAACACCGTTCTTTCTTTGCATGAAGCGAGAAAAGAAGACTCTGTTCTTGTGATGGCAGGCTGTTTAAGCGAGCGTTATCAGGATGAGCTGATGGAGCAGATTCCTGAGGTGGACATCTTTACGGGTGTCGGCGATTATGACAAAATCGACGAGCTTCTAGTCGAGAAAAAAAGCCGATTTAGCGAGGAAGTTTTTTTGATAGACGGTGCCGAACGTGTTGTAACAGGTTCAAGTTATCATGCCTATATTAAACTCTCAGAAGGGTGTAACCAGACATGTAGCTTTTGTGCCATTCCTTCTTTTAAAGGTAAACTTCATTCACGTAATCTGGACTCCATTGCAAAAGAAGTTGAAGGGCTTGTTGCAAGGGGATATTGGGATTTTTCTTTTGTTTCTCAAGATTCAAGTTCTTACCTGCGTGACCAAAACGTGCAAGACGGGCTTTCACTACTTATGCAGAGAATTGAGCTTATAGAGGGTGTCAAATCTGCTAGAATTCTTTATCTTTACCCATCAACGACAAGTATGAAACTTTTACAAAACATCGGCAAAAGCAAGATTTTTCACAACTATTTTGATATGCCTATTCAGCACATCAATGATGACATGCTACGTATTATGAAGCGTGGTTTTGGCAAAGAAAAAACACTCGAACTGTTAAACTATATGAAAAGCCTACCGAACTCTTTTGTACGAACAAGTTTTATAGTTGGACATCCGAATGAAACACAAGAGATGTTCAATGAAATGTGTGAATTTGCTACAAACTTTGGATTTGACCGCATCAATGTTTTTTCGTACTCTGATGAAGAGACAACCTCAGCTTATGAGATGCAAGATAAAATTTCAGATGATGTAAAAGACCAACGTGCACAAATTCTTGGTGATATTGCAACAGAGTGTACAAAAATATCCCTTGATAAAGAAGTTGGTAAAAAATATCAAATTGTTATAGATAGGGAAAGTGACGAACATGCGTATCTTTTAAGTGCAAGAAAAGTCATTTGGGCACCAGAAATTGATGGTGAAATTTATGTCAATGACAGAACTGTTGATAAAAATTTAGAGTTTGGAAAAATCTACCCTGCAAAAATTACAGAACTTGTCGGGAATATCCTTACGGCGACTGTTGACAATGCTACACAGCAACACTAAAAAAGCGTTACAAACGACAAAAAACCTTCTAGCTTTCTCTGCTGGAGGTGACTCTACTGCCCTCCTTTTTTTACTCTTAGAAAACAACATTTCCTTTGACATTGCCATAGTCGATTACGGCATAAGAGAACAAAGCAAAGAAGAAGTTGCCTATGCACAAGCTTTAGCAAAAGAGTATGGCTTTACATGTAACGTATATCAGGCAAAAGAGATTGCAAATAATTTTGAAGCCAATGCCAGAAAAATACGCTATGATTTTTTTGAAACATTGATACAAAAATATCATTACAACATACTTTTAACTGCCCATCATTTGGGAGATAGATTTGAATGGATGCTGATGCAGTTTTGTAAAGGTGCAGGATGTGCCGAACTTGTAGGGATGCAAGAAACAACACAACGCAATGGATATATGCTTTGCAGACCACTGTTACATGTAGATAAATCAGAACTACTGAAATATTTACATGGAAAAGAGATTCAATACTTTGAAGATGAAAGTAATTTCAATAAAAAATACAAACGCAATGTTTTTAGACACAACTATACAAAGCCATTATTGAAACAATATTTACAAGGAATAAAAAAAAGTTTTGCTTATATGGATGAAGATGTAGAAGAACTCATACAAGAAGTACCGCTAAACAAAAAAAATAAACTGGTCTGTTTTAAAAAAACTGCCACACCTAGAAATGATATTTATACCATTGACAAGTATCTAAAATCATGCAATCACCTTATGAGTGGCAAGGAAAAAAAACTTTTACAAGAGAAACAAACAACCGTCATAGGAAGAAAGTATATCGTTGCAACTGTATCAGATTATGTTTGTATTGCACCTTATATAAAAGCGAAAAATATGCCTAAAAGTTTTAAAGAAAAAATGCGTCTGTTACATGTAGAACCAAAACTACGTGGCTATTTAGCAACAGACCCCGAAGCTGTTGAATTTTTGTCTTTATTGTTAACATAAACTTTCATTGTAAAAGAGGACTTTATCATCTCTCCATCACGCTTAAAATCAATAGGGAAATTTAC
>JALUBM010000099.1 GCA_027044845.1 Sulfurimonas sp. | reverse complement strand
CACCTTACCTCCTTTTTGGACTTATTTTTGCAGGTTTTTTGCATGAACTTGTTCCTGATAGTATAGTAAAAAATCATTTAGGTAAAGATTCCATCGTATCTGTTATTAAGTCAACTATATTTGGAATTCCTCTGCCTGTTTGTTCATGTGGTGTTATTCCCTTGGCTGCCGGAATTAAAAAGAGTGGAGCGAGTAATGGTTCGACACTCTCCTTTCTTATTTCAACACCCATTACAGGCGTAGATTCTATTTTAGCAACGTATGGAATGTTTGGTTGGGCTTTTACGATTTACCGTGTAGTTACCTCTATGATTATCTCTATCATAGCAGGAATTATGACAAATATTTATGCAAAAGAAGAAGAAGTAGAGGAAAAACCAAAAGCCGCGTTTTCTATGACAGCTCCAAAAGAAGAAGAGAGTTGTAGTGAAGGAAGTTGTTGTAGTGGCGAATGTGAAGAGAGTAAAGGCAATTTTTTAACAAAAGCATTTTCCTATGCTTTTGGGACATTATTAAAAGATATTGCTTCTCCTTTGTTGGTAGGTTTGCTTCTTGGTGCATTGATTACCGTAGCCGTACCAGATAATTTAAGTGAAATTTTAGTGAAGTATAACTGGCTCTCTTACATTATTGTTATTGCTATTGCCGTACCTATGTATGTTTGTGCAACGGCTTCACTGCCAATTGCTGCAGGATTGATGCTCGCAGGCGTCTCCCCAGGAGCTGCTTTTGTCTTTTTAAGTGCGGGACCAGCGACAAATACGGTTACTATTGGAGTTGTTAAAAAAATGTTAGGAACAACAACGCTGTATATTTATCTTGGAACTATTATTGTTGGCTCCATTGTTTTTGGACTCGGACTTGATTATCTTTTTCGCGATGTAAATGTCAGCGAACTTGTGCATATGAATGAAGATTTTGGAATTATTGCATGGACATCAACTTTTGTTTTATGGTCATTTGTGCTTTACTACATAATAAAACCTTATTTTGTCAAAGAAACATCAAGTTGTAGTGTTAATTAAGGTAAAGTGAAAAATGAAAAGAAAAAATGTGCTTGTTTTACTTATGCTTTTTTTATTGAGTTTTAATATGCTACATGCGTATGTTCTTGATGTATTAGAGACGCATAAGTGTGGCGTGCCAGAATATGTGCATGATTTTTCTGTTTTAGATGAGCATATAGATGGCGATATTTGTCATATGCATGCTGCTTTTCATACTGCTTGCATCTTACAAAAAAACATTATTGTTTTAGAAACTTCTTACAGATCACACACTCCCTCTTTTTTTGGACAAATTTATACATATACCCCTTACAATAACTTTTTAAAACCACCTATCTTTTTCTTATAATAATCTCCCTAGACTTCTGTCAAAAAAATACCTTATATAGGATATAAAATGAAAAAAATAGTATTTTTGCCATTTATGGCACTTATAACGCTTTATGCTCAGGATTTTGAGCATTTTAAACAAGAAGCTTTGCAAAATAGCCCTTATTTACAAGCAAATAGGCTTGTTATTGAAAAAGCAAAAGAGCAAAGTAAAATTACAACACAATATAAAAACCCTATTTTGGGCTTAGAAGCATCACAATTTTCAGTAAATAACAGTGCTTCAGATAAGAGTGGTTTTCGAGTAGAATATACACAGCCATTACGACTTTGGGGTATAACAAAAGAGAG
>JALUBM010000098.1:1282-1689 GCA_027044845.1 Sulfurimonas sp. | reverse complement strand
ATGGGATTGTGGGCTTTACAGAGCTTCTCAAAAACACAGACTTAGACGATGAAAAGAGAGAGTTTGTTGAAGTAATTGAAAAAAGTTCTGAAAACCTTCTGGAAATTATAAACAATATTCTTGACCTCTCTAAAGTAGAGAGCAATAAAGTAGAGATGGAAGATATACCATTTTTACCGATAGCAGAATTTGAAAATGCAATCGAAGTTTATGGGCCAAAAGCATCAGAAAGAGGCATACATCTCTCTTCTTATATAGATCCAACTCTAAATAACCATCTTAAAGGTGATGCAACAAAACTTAAAGAAGTTTTAATAAACCTTATGAGCAATGCTGTAAAATTTACACCTCAAGGGGGCTACATTACTGCTGAAATTAAAAGAGTAGATGAAGCAAGTAATGGAAAG
>JALUBM010000098.1:0-1272 GCA_027044845.1 Sulfurimonas sp. | reverse complement strand
CCTTTTCACAAGCTGACTCAACAATAACAAGAAAATTCGGAGGAACTGGTTTAGGTCTTACTATTTCATCAAAATATGTTGAGATGATGGGTGGAAATTTAGCACTTGAAAGTGAAATAGGTAAAGGCACAAGATTTTACTTTACTATAGAATTCGAAGAATCACAATTAAACGAAGAGAGTTACGACCAAGCATTTAGCGAGTATAATTGTGCTATCTTATCGTCTGAGGATTCGCCAAGACCTCACTCACAATTTATGCACAACTATTTTACATATTTTGGTTCAAAAGTTAAATTCTATAATAATTTCTCAGATTTAAAAAATTTAATACACAAACAGGGAACTAATATCATTGTAGTCGACTACGACTTAATAAGCAAAGAAGAGTTAGCCGAGTATAAAAAGATAAAATTACCGATAATCCTCATACTTAAGTCATCTTACCAATCAAAGCTAGAGTCCTTAAAAACAAAATATATCATTCCTATTTTTGAACCGGCAAATATGAGTAAGATAGTAAAGGTTCTAAAAACGAGCAGAGATATTTTGCCTGTGCCAGAAGCACCGAAACCTATCAAAAAAAATAGCATAAAGTATGGTACAAAGTTCAATGCAAATGTATTGGTTGCCGAGGATAATGAGATAAACCAAAAATTAATCAAAAGAACTTTAGAGGATTTAGGATTAACTATAACTATTGCGTCAAATGGTCTTCAAGCATTTAAAGAGAGAAAAAAGGGTAATTATGATTTAATCTTTATGGATATAGCAATGCCTGTTATGGATGGAGTTATCTCTACTCAAGAAATTATAAAATATGAAAACAAGGAAGGCATACCTCATATTCCGATCATTGCAATAACAGCAAATGCATTAAAAGGGGATAGAGAAAGATTTATGAAAGAAGGGTTAGATGAATATATCACTAAACCTATAAAACGAGAAAAGATACTTAATGTATTAAACATGTTTATGCAAAATAAAATTTCAGATGAAGAAGCCGCAAAACAAAATGTTAAAAAAGAGACAGAAGAGATAGCAAAAGTTGAGCCTACTGTTTTTAAAGAAGAACCAATTGAAGATTTTGAAACTGAATCAAAAATATTGGTATTTAAAAAGAGTGTTATTGAAACTAAAATATTTGCAAGTATTATCTCCAAAATGCATAAATCTATCGAAATAGCAAAAAACTCTGATGAATTTACTAAAAAGATTTTAGACAACCACTATAAACTAGTTATAATAGACAAAGAAATAAGCAGTATGAATT
>JALUBM010000097.1 GCA_027044845.1 Sulfurimonas sp. | reverse complement strand
GTGTTCTAATGAGCTTTAATGTATCTCTTTCATGGAGTCCTATGCTTGGCTCATCCAGTACATACATAACACCTGTAAGCCCTGAACCTATCTGTGAAGCGATACGAATTCTTTGAGCCTCACCACCGCTAATAGTCCGTGCATCACGCCCTAAAGTGATATAGCCAAGCCCAACATCATATAGAAAAAAGAGTCTCTCTTTTATCTCACTTAGTATCGGTTCGGCTATCATGTTTGATTGTGAATCAAAATAAAGAAAGTTCTCTTCATTAGCAAAAAATTCGTATGTTTTCGTTATTGGCATTTCTAACAGTTGTGCTATTTGCATATCGGCAACTTTAACAGCTAAAGATTCTCTTTTAAGTCTATGTCCACCACAAACATCACACACTTTTTCACTCATATAATCAGCTAGTTCTTTTTCATCTTTTAGCATATCATACGCTATACGGATAATTCCAGGGAAAATTCTTTTGACTTTATGCTTTTTCCATAAAAATTCTACTTCGTCTATATTTCCGTGAAGTATGGCTTTTTGCTGATGCTTTGGCAATTCAGAGTAAGGCACCGTTATATCAATATCATTATGTGTGCAGAATCCTTTTAAAAATGTAAAATAATAGCCCTTATTAAAACCATAAACGATTTTCACGGCACCCTTTTCTATACTTAAATCAGAATCTATAATTTTATCAATATCAAGTGTATAACGTATTCCAAGCCCATCACATTCACTACAGGCACCTTTTGGAGAGTTAAAAGAGAAACTCAGTGGTTCTAAAGGTTCAAAACTTATTTTACAATCAAAACAAGCATTATGCTCAGAGTAATGAATATACTGAGGACAATTGAGCTCTTCATGGTTTAAGACTTCTATTTCAAGCTCGCCATAGCTCTCTTTAAGTGCTTTTTCCACATCTGAAGCAATTCTCTCTTTATTTTCCTCTTTTACTATTACTCTATCTACAACGACTTTTATAGTATGTTTTTTTGTTTTTGAAAGTTCTATCTCTTCATCCAAACGCACCATAACACCGTCTATCAATGCTCTTACATAACCTTTATGCACCAAAGACTCAATTAAATCTGCATATGCCCCTTTATTTTCTCGCACAAGTGGTGCCATAAGTACAAGCTTTGCACTTTCAGGTAGTTTTTTCACTTCATCAATAATATCAGAAGCCGACATTTGAGAAATCTTTTTAGCACATTTATGACAGTATTGAATCCCAACACGTGCATATAAAAGTCGAAAATAATCATATATCTCTGTAATCGTTCCCACAGTTGAACGTGGATTTTTCGACGTTGTTTTTTGGTCTATTGCAATAGCAGGCGTTAAGCCTTCTATTTTATCGACATCAGGTTTACCTACACGATCAAGAAATTGCCTTGCATACGAAGAAAGTGACTCCATATAACGGCGTTGTCCTTCTGCATACAGCGTATCAAAAGCCAAAGTAGATTTACCACTTCCACTTAAACCCGTCATTACAATAAGTTCATTTTTCGGAATTTCTAAATTTATATTTTTTAAATTATTTTCTCTTGCACCAGTGATTTTAATTACATCTTTTTTTTTACTCAATTTTTACCTTTATATATCTTTACAATTTTTTCTTTTTTTATACGCCACATCGATAAGTTCAAAATGTTTTTTTGCATAGGCTATTTGCCATCTTTCTCTTGC
>JALUBM010000096.1 GCA_027044845.1 Sulfurimonas sp. | reverse complement strand
TCTTAAACCCATCCAAATCTAACATATTACTCCCATCACTCAAAGCACAAGAAGGATCAGGATGAACTTCCATAAAGTACCCATCTACTCCAACAGCTTTTGCAGCTTTTGCAATATATGGTGCATAATGAGGATTACCACCACTTGTTGCACCACCACCTGGTCTTTGAGTAGAATGTGTTACATCCATGATTACAGGGTAACCAAACTCTTTCATATCTACTATTTGTGTGAAGTCAACTACAAGTCTTCCAAGACCTAGTAGCGTTCCCCTCTCTGTTAGCATTATCTTCTCATTTCCAGCTTCTTTTACTTTTTGAGTAGGGTAAAACATATCTTTACCATCTAAAAACTGGGCTTTTTTAATGTTTACTATCTTATCAGTTTTTGCGGCAGCTACAAGTAAATCTGTTTGACGACAAAGAAAAGCAGGTATTTGTAGTATGTCTGCCACTTCTGCTACTGGTGCTGCTTGGTAGGACTCGTGTATATCTGTAACTATAGGAAGTTCGAATTCTTTTTTTACTTTTTCAAGTATTTTTAGCCCTTCTTCTAGTCCTGGTCCACGAAAACTACTGAGTGAAGTTCTATTTGCCTTATCAAAGGATGATTTAAAAACATAAGTAATTTTTAACGCTTCACTTATCTTTTTTACCTCTTCTGCTACTTGCATTACAAGTGCTTCACTCTCGATGGCACAAGGACCAGCAAGCAAAAACTTACTATTTTGTAGTTTCTTATATAATTCATCATTGTTTATCATCTATTACCTCTCTTTTATTTATTCCAAATATTTCACATACCTCTTCAAAAAGGGGAGATGCAAAAGCATAAAATTCTTTTGCATCTCCCACTCTTGGTTTACCATTTGGTAAAAGTCCCATATCTCCTGGATATCTAGACTCTATATATAATTCATCGAGTATCATGATAATCTCATCATTTACATCAATGTTGAAATCTACTTTTGCAATAAGGTTTTGCAACTTATGTACTTTTGGTACATCTTTACTGCTATTTTCTAAACTGGCTTTTAAGCTCTTTTCTATCGCTTGTTGACAATGAAATGCAACAACATGAGTTAAAAACTCATCATTTAAAATATACTGAATATTTTTTAAATCAGAATAAGCAGATAAAAGCCACTCTATTGCTTGTTTTTTAGCCATAAAGTTTTATACCATTACCCAATATTTCTCTACTAAAAGAACTATTTGTTTTTACAAATTCATCATGCATTTTTTTTGTATGTGTCACTATGTCAATAGGAATTATTTTTTGTAATTCTTTCAACACTGAAGCAACCTTCAGTTTTAATTGCATTTTCTCTTTAAAGTTTTGAGGTATAAAGTCATCATTTGTGACTACATACAAATCTATATCGCTATCTTTATGTGGTTTTCCATATGCATAACTTCCAAAAAGTACAACCCTTTCTAGGTTGAGAGATTTTAAATTTTCAATTATTTGAAGTTGTATCTTTTCTATATCTAACATAAAAACTCCTTTACTTTATACACTGTGTTATTATAACATCAAAAAGATTCTGTTCTATTAAAATCATATCTGTCAAATCACGCAATGCACCTTCACCACCTTTCGATGGTGTTACAAAGTCCACATATTTTTTCATGTATTCCCTTGCATCATTTGGAGTGGCACTTAACCCACATCTTGTTAAAATTGGTAAGTCAATT
>JALUBM010000095.1 GCA_027044845.1 Sulfurimonas sp. | reverse complement strand
GATCAAAAAGATTACCATGAGCAAAGCAGATGAAGTGCTAAAAGATTTTGTTACAGGTGATTATGTAGATATATCTATAGAAATTTACTCAAAAATAGAGGTAGATGATGTAACCGTAGGCATACATATTCGAGATAAATATGGGCAAGATATTTACGGCACAAATACCTTCTATCAAGATATAAAAATAAGACTTAAAAAAGATACATACTATGTATGCAGATACTCTATGCAGCTAAATATTGGGGCAGGGCGATACACCCTAGGTGCAGCACTCCATACATCTGATTGGCATACAGAACTTTGTTATCATTGGATAGATAACGCAGTAAATTTTAATATTTCAGGAACAAAAGAGAACCTATTTATAGGTTTATGCAGATTAGAACCGACTATTACAATAGATGAGGCTACAATATGAAACATTTTATAAAAAAAATACTTTTTAAACTCTCCGAATACACTTTTATGCGTAAAATAGCAAGCAAGATATTTATACGCTTTCCTAAAGTAAAATTGCTTATACTGCATTTTTTCTATAGTTCTCCAACAGGTAAAAACATGCAAAATATAAGATATGGAAGCGATTTGTTAGATACCATAAAAAAAGAGGTAGAGATGCACAGAGAGAAAGGATTATAAAATATGACTATATATGTTGATATTACACAATTAGAAAAGGGCAGGGCAAATACAGGCATTCAGAGAGTCGTAAAAGAGTTCTTAAAAAGAGCAGTTGCAAGTAGCGATGTACACTACAAATTATTTATTTTTAAAGAAAATTTATCAAAAATAGAAATTTTAGACAATCAAGAAATAATAAGTTTTTTAGAAGATACACAGCACTATACCTTTAAAAAAAGAGAAGAGTTTAATTTACTTAACTGTATTCCAAAAACACCAACTGCTTTTTTGGATATTGATGCAGCATGGAATGTTGTCTATAAAAGGGCAGATTTATATCCTCGATTGAAAAATAATGGATTTTTAATCTTTAATTTTATTTATGATTTGATTCCTATGCTTTTCCCACATTTTGCCCATGAAGTAACAAAGAAAAATTTCAAAAAGTATATTTACTCTGTTTTTAGTTACAGTGACTTAGTAATGTTTGATTCTCTTTCGGCAAATATGGACTTCTTAAAACTGCAAAAACAACATAAATTTCTAAGAAATATTCCTACAAGAACAGTTGGCTTGGGCTCAAATTTTCTAAAAGTAAAAGAGATTCCAAAAGAGAAAAAAATTCAAAACATATTATCTAAAAAGTACCTTCTTTTTGTCGGTACGATTGAGCCACGCAAAAATCAAGAGGATGTTTTAGATGCCTTTGAAGTTTTAGCTAAAAAGTATGACGATTTGCATCTTGTTATTATCGGCAAAAAAGGCTGGAAGGTTGAAGCGCTTAGCCAAAGGATTTTAACACATCCACTTCACAATGAAAGACTTTTCTGGCTTGACAACATTGACGATAACACACTCTCACAATTTTATCAAAACGCCTTTATCGTCACTTATCTCTCAAAATATGAAGGGTATGGACTCCCCATAGCAGAGTCTTTAAGCTACGCAAACATAACTATTACATCAAAAAATAGTTCTATGTATGAAGTAGGGCGTGATTTTGCAGACTATGTGATGTATGGCAGTCAAAATGAGCTAGTAAGCCTTATATCGCTTTACTACGAAAATAAATCGCTTTATGAAGCAAAAAAACGCTTTATTCAAGAGAATTTTAAAACAACCTCTTGGGATGATTTTTATACCTCCATGGCAGATATATTTATACATTATGAAGATTCTCTCACGATAAAAAAAACACATTTGTCTTCATTGCAGTTCGTTTTTATCAGTATCGACAAAGAGAATCTACAAGGAACAATAGCACTTACAGATAAATATGTAGATTTTGTCAAAGAGTATATTATTGTAACGCAAAAAAAACTTATAAAAGAGTTTCAAGGCATAAACTCTATTCACAAAATCACTCTTATTGATGAAGAGACTATTTTAGGAACATATAAAGAGGGATTTGCTTCAAGAGATCATGTGAGTAAAAACTGGCTATTGCGATGTTCTTTATTAAATATCGACACCCTTGAAGATGAATTTATTATGCTGGATGACGACAATAGACCACTCAAACAGATAGAGCGAGAGCAGTTTATCTCTGCTGATGGCAGTTACAACATCTACTATTTTTATCAACTGCTGGAGTGGCATCATAAAAATACCGACTATGATGTAGGACAACAAAATATGAAAACTCTCCTAAGCAGACAAAATTATGAGCTTCTTGCATACTCTTCGCACTCTCCGCAAATCATTAACAAAAAGATTTTTTGTGAGGCCGTCAAAAAGTTCTTCGATACAGGATTAGAAATGGCCATAGATGAGTGGAGCATATATTATAATTACGCAGTTTCTCTCTACCCTTGTGCTTTTCATAAAAAACCGTTTGAAACTTTATCTTGGCCTGCATCCCCTTCAGATTGGGAACTGCAAATCATACCTCAAAAATTTACCTTTGAAAATTACTATAAAGAGCAGTACGATATAGGCTTTTTTAAACCATCGGATACTTTGGAAGAAAAAACAAAAAAGAAACGCTCCCAATTACGCCCAACTATACAAACACGAGAGATTTTTCAAGAGAATTTGGATATTTTAGCAAAAAACAATATGGTACATAAAGTAGCATCATTTAAAAAAGATACTATCGAGTTGTATATAACAGGTATCCCATACTTTGTAGTAGCAAGAAAAAATTCAAGTATAAGGTTGCAATTAAATTACAAACTGCTTAATCCTTTGCAAAAAGATGTTGAGGTCTCATTAGGTATTTTTCTCAATGGAAGTGGACATGGATTGTACAAAATAAAAACACAGGTAAATTGTTCGTATGAAGAGTCGATTTTTGAAGTGCCTATTATAGTGCGAGACTTCAAAGAAGGCATGTATAACATCTCTTTTAATCTTATGCTAAATGGTAAATATATCTATGCAAAAGAGTCCCCATACGCTATGAAACTTATTGTATCCCAAAGTAAAGATATAAAGAGACTTTTAGGACAAGTATCAAAACCACCACAAGAAAAAAACTTTAAACAGAAAATCAAATCAATTCCATTCTTTGGCTGGTTTGTCCGATGGAACTATAATCTTTTAAGATTAAACAATCTTAAGCATAGAGTTTTTATGCAAGAACATACTCTAAAACAACTACACATACAATTGCAAAACCAACAAACGCAACTGCAAAACCAGCGAATAGAGTTGCAAAACCAACAAATACAACTGCATGTTTTACATCAAACAAACGAACAAACTCTCAAAAATTATGAAAATCTACAAGCGACTATGCAGACTACCATTGCAAAAGCAGTAGCCAAGCAAATATCTTTTCAGTCCGATGCCTTTGAACAGCGTTTAGATCAGTTTATATTTGATGCAAAAATAGACCTTCAAATAGACAAAGAACACGAATGAAACGCCCAAAAGCCATACATCAATTTACGCCGAGCATACACAGAGGAGACAGCGTTTCAAATGCTCTGTTCTTTATTCAAAAACTTCTCAAAGATTTAGGCTTTGAGTCCCATATTTATGTAGCAACACAAGCTTTAGACAGGCAACTTCAACAAGAGATAGATCATATAAAAGAGTATCAAGAGTCAAAAGAAAATATCCTCTTGTATCATCATTCCATAGGGCATACTTATCATGATGAAATAATGCACTTTCTTGACAGGCGTGTAATCGTCTATCACAATATAACCCCGCCACACTTTTTTAAAAACAACCAAATGTTGCAAAACCTTTGTACACAAGGAAGAGAACAACTGGCATCTTCTGCAAAATATTTTGACGCAGCCATAGCCGACTCAACATACAACACAAAAGAGCTTAGAGCTTATGGCTACAAAAACCCAAAAACGCTGCCGCTTCTTTTAGACTTGGACAAACAAGAGCGTTATATGCCAAACAAAGCCCTGATACAAAAATATCATGCTACCTACAACATCATCTTTGTTGGTCGTATTGTTCAAAATAAAATGCAACACCAACTCATAGATACTATGTTCGCTTTGAAAAACAAAGGCATAAAAAAGTGTAAACTTTTTATCATAGGTGGGGCATCTCAGCCAGAATATATGCAGTTTTTACAGGAGTACAGAAAAAATTTAGGATTAGAAAAAGAGGTAACCATAACTGGAAAAGTAAGCAATGAAGATTTGATTGCATACTATGAACTTGCCGATTTATATATATCGTTGAGTGAGCATGAGGGTTTTGGTATGCCAATCATAGAAGCTATGCGGTATGATACCCCTGTTTTAGCCTACAACGCAGGTGGCATTGCCACAACGGTTGTCAAAGAGGGCTTACTTGAGAAAAAAGCACCTTCACATGTAGCAGATAAAATTATACAGATACAAAAAGACCCCTATTTTAGATGCGATCTTCTGCAAAAACAAAAACAAAAACTCCAGACTTTTAGCTATGAAAATACGAAGCAAAACCTTATTGACTTTCTTAACGAAGCTTTTTCTCTTAATCTGCAAAACATAAACAACACAAATAAGCCAAAAAAAACCACCTACCAACTAGAAGGACCTTTTGATTCCTCTTACTCTCTTGCTATTGTAAACAGAGAGTTGGCAAAGGCACTCAGTGCAGAAAATGAGGTAAAACTTTATGCAACAGAAGGTGCTGGAGACTTTGAGGCAAACTTACAAAATGTCTCAAAAGATATACAAGCATTGGCAACCAAAAAATTAAAAAACATAGATATTACCATACGCAACCTCTACCCTCCAAGAACAAATGCTATGCGAGGATACCATAAGATTATAGGGCCTTATGGCTGGGAAGAATCAAAGTTTCCAAAAGAGTATGTAAACTGGTTCAATACAAAACTCACTATGGTTTTTGCCATGTCGGAGTATGTGAAAAATGTGCTTAGGGACAACGGAGTTTATACTCCCATCGTCACAACGGGCATTATAGCCAATGGCATATTGCAAGTAGAGGCAAAACCTTTGTATTTTGAACTCCCTTCAGGCTTTAAGCTGTTACATGTATCTTCTGCATTTGCTAGAAAGGGTGTAAATATTCTCTTAGAAGCATTTGATATGCTAGAGCAAAAAGATATTTCACTCATCATAAAAACATTTCCAAATCCCCACAACAATACACTCCAACAGTTGCAAAACAGAGGGTACACAGTAGAAAAAAGTTATGCAGAAAATGTTACTCTTTACAAAAAACAAGACAAAACTATTTTGCTCATTAATAAAGAGATTACAGCCGCAGAGTTAAAATATCTCTATGAAAATACAGATGTTCTTGTTGCTCCAAGCTTTGGCGAAGGCTTTGGATTACCCATGGCAGAAGCTATGCTTGTAAAACTTCCTGTTATAACAACGGCGTATGGAGGACAAAGTGACTTTTGTACAGACGAAACGGCGTTTTTAGTTGATTTTGATTTTGCTTATGCACAAACACATATGAAACTCAAAAACTCACTTTGGGCAGTTCCAAAAGTAGATGCACTCACGCAAACAATAACACAACTCTATACGATGCCAAAAGAGCAACTCCACATAAAAACAGAGCGTGCAAAAGAGTACATTTTGCAAAATTATACGCCAATACATGTAAGCAAAAAAATATATGCCGCCATAAAAAACTATGCCAAAAATAAACCCACACCAAACATAGGGCTTGTCTCTACTTACAATACAAGATGCGGTATAGCACTCTATGCAAAACATCTTATTTGCGAGTTTCAAGATCAAGTAGAGATTTTTGCTCCATACAGTGATACGCTCCAAGAGGAGGATACCTCAAATGTACAGAGATGTTGGCAAGAGGGAAGAGAAACACAAGAGATAGCATTACTCAAACAAGCAATTTTGCGACAGGATATATCGCATCTCATCATACAGTACAATTTTAGTTTTTTACCCCTAGTGTTACTGCAAGAGCTTTTAGAATTTTGTACGAAAAACCATATCAAAACATATCTGTTTTTACACTCTACAAAAGATGTCATTGCAAAAAACTATACAGACTCTTTCTCTACCATAGCAAAAGCATTACAAAAGGTTACAAAAATACACCTTCATACACTTGAAGATATGAACTACCTGAAAGAGTTCGGTATTTACAAAAACACCTACCTTTTTACGCATGGCATTGACACAAGTCTCGTAGTAAAACCCCAAGCCTCTCACAAAGAGTTACCGACCATTGCAACATTCGGCTTTTTGTTGCCACAAAAGAGAATCTTAGAATTAGTAGAGATTGCACAAGAGTTACATGTACAAAATTTCAAAGTAAACCTTCTCCTTTTGACAGCCATTCACCCCGCACCTATCTCAAAAGAGTTAGAAAAAGAGCTAAAACAAAAAATCAAAAATTCACCCATAAAAGAGTACATAACGCTAAATACCGATTTTTTAGAAGAAAAAGACATCGTAGAACAACTCTCACAAGCCACAAAAATACTCTTTTTTTACGACAAAACCCAAGAGAGTTCAAGTGCAGCAGTACGCACGGCACTCTTAGCACAAAAAGAGATCATAACAACCCCCTCTTGTATTTTTGATGACATTAAAGAGCTTTTAACGCAAAGCAAAGATTTCTCAAAAGAGAGCATCATAGAGACCATAAAAACATCGCTACAACATCCATATAGTCCAAAAAAACAGCAAGATTTTCTACAAAAAAACAGTTGGAAAAATATAAGTCAAACTTTTTACAACGCATTTAACCCAAATTATGCAATAAAAAATTAAAAATTTTGATATAATAATAAGGTGTTTTATACTTTTTTTAATATAAGGATAATTGATGATTAACGATAGTTTAGAAAAACTTGAAAGAGAATATTGTTCATATGGTGATACTGTCCACTATAACAATCCTCCAAAAATATTTGTAGATTGTGAGGAGTGCTATATGGTAGATGAAAACAAAATAAGGTATCTTGATTTTCAAATGGCTTACAGTTCAGCTAATTTTGGGTACAAAAATCAATTTTTTAATAATGAATTAAAAAGGCAAATTGATACTTTACCTCAAATAGCTTCAGAGTATTTACATAAAGATAAAATTATTTTAAGTAAATTGATAAATGATTCTATTGAAAATTTTACAAATCAAAAAGGAAGAGTTCATTTTAATGTAGGCGGAGCCCAAGCTATTGATGATTCTTTAAAGCTTGTGGCTATAAACAAAGGGACAAAAAGAGTTTTTGCTTTTGAAGGCTCATATCATGGCAGAACAATTGGAGCTTCTGCAATAACTTCAAGTTTTAGATATAGAAGTAAATTTGGAAATTTTAGTGAAAGAGCGTATTTTATACCTTTTCCTTATATTTACCGTTCTCCTTATCCAAATGACCCTCAAAAAGCAGAAGATTACTACGTGCATCAATTTGAAAGACTATTTGAGAGCGAGTATCAATCAATACTAGACATAAGAAACAACGAATGCGAATATGTGGCGTTTTATATTGAACCTATTCAAGGAACGGGTGGGTATATTATTCCTCCAAAAAATTATTTTAAAAGAATCAAAAAGATTTTAGATGCATTTAATATTTTACTTGTCGTAGATGAAATTCAAATGGGATTTTTTAGAACAGGAAAGATGTGGGCAATAGAACATTTTGATGTTAAGCCCGATATTTTAGTATTTGGAAAATCATTAACAAATGGTCTAAATCCTTTATCTGGTCTTTGGGCAAAAGAAGAATTGATTAATCCTAAAGTATTCCCACCGGGTTCAACCCATTCAACTTTTAGTAATAATCCTTTAGGAATGAATCTAGGAGTAACAACTTTTGAGTGGATTAAACAAAAAGATTACGAAAAAAATGTTCCACTAAAGGGTAAGTATTTATT
>JALUBM010000094.1 GCA_027044845.1 Sulfurimonas sp. | reverse complement strand
CTAGGCATAGAGATAGTCAGTGAAGACGCCTCTTCTCTCATCGGTGAAGCCGCACTTATAGTTGCAAATGAGATGAGTGCTATGGATGTTATGAAAGCCATCCATCCACATCCAACACTTACAGAGTCATTTGGAAAATTAGCACAGCAGATATTTTTTAAAAATATTGGGTATTCACAAAGACTGCTTGAAGTATCTGATTATATGGCTTCAAAATTATAAAAAGAGAGGATTGATAGATGAAAAAGTTTTTAGCGGCTGTTTTGGCTGGAAGTCTGTTTTTTGGTGGCTGTGCAACAAGAGGTTTGCAGGAGATGGATGCAAATGCCGTAAACTATGAAATGAGTTACGAGGTCGGTATTGTCAAGCATATTAAACCAGTTGTTATAAAAGATAATGGAACAGGTACTTTTTTAGGTGCAATTGCAGGTGCCGTATTGGGTTCTTTAGTGGGTGAAGGTAGAGGCAATACTTTGGCAACGCTTGCAGGTGGTGTAGGCGGGGCTTATGCAGGGAATCAGGTAGGTAAAGCAAACGCACAGGAGTTGAGTGTCACTCTGGATAATGGCGGTAATGTTGTTGTACTTGCAAAAGGTAAAAAATTTTATGTCAATCAACGAGTTCGTATAGTCAAACATGACGGTAGAGTTTACAGCGTAGAGGCATTTTAAAAAGGCAAAAAAATGAATAAGTTGCTTGCAGAAGAGATGTACTATTTGATGGTTTTGGGGCGTGCTTTTGAGTATGCGGCAAAAGAGAACTATATGAAAGGCAATGTATCGGGATTTTTGCATCTCGATATTGGGCAGGAAGGCTTTAGCGTAGCGGCAATTAAGGCTTTTGAAAAAGGTGATATTTTCTCTACATATCGCGAACATATTATGGCAATGGCACGCGGGATTGAGCCAAAAGCTGTTATGGCTGAGCTTTTTGGCAAAGCAACGGGTGTCAGTGGTGGTAAAGGCGGTTCTATGCATCTGTTTGAGCCTTCTCGGTTTTTTTACGGCGGAGATGCCATTGTCGGCGGACACATTCCAAATGCAGTAGGGTGTGCCTATGCAAGAGATCTGCAGGGAAGTGAAGACGGAGTGATGGTGATTTTTGGTGATGGAACAACGAACGGCGGTGCTTTTTTTGAGTCTTTAAATATCGCTGCCACGCACAAACTCCCGCTGCTCTTTTTATGTGAAAATAATGAGTATGCCATCGGCACAAATATTAAACGTGCCGCACCGTTTCGGGAACAGGCAAAAAAAGCCGAGCCCTATATGCTGACCTATGAAGTGGATGGCATGGACGCTGAAGCCGTATATAAAACAGTGCGAGAGGCACAAAAGAATATCCAAGAAGGGCATGGTCCAGTATTTATTGAAGCCTTTACATGTAGATACGAGGGACACTCAGTGAGTGACTCCAATGCTTATAGAAGTACGCAGGAGATGAATCATTGCAAGGCAAAAGACCCTATAAAGAGGTTCAAAAAAGAGTTGCAAGAGAAGTGGCTTTGTAGTGAGGACGAAATACAAACAATAGAACAAAAAGCGCAAAAAACGGTAGAAGAAGCGGTAGAATATGCCCAAAATTCACCCGAACCACAACCGAATGTGCTCTTTGAAAATGTCTTTTATGAGGAGCGTAAAAATGTTGTATCGTGAAGCATTAAACAGGGCAATTGATGAGGTGATGAGTGTCGATGAGACGGTGGTAACGCTCGGTGAAGATGTCGGACTCTACGGCGGCAGCTTTCGCGTTACAGAAGGTCTTGTGGAAAAATACGGTGAAAAAAGAGTTATTGATACACCCATAGCAGAGTTAAGCATAGTGGGAAATGCCGTGGGAATGGCTATAGGCGGGTTGCGTCCTATAGCAGAGTTGATGACGGGTAATTTTTCGCTGCTGGCTTTTGATCAGATCATTAATCATATGGCAAAATTGCGTTATATGAGCAATGGAAAACTCACATTGCCGATGGTGGTACGTTTT
Source organism: Sulfurimonas sp. (assembly GCA_027044845.1). Taxonomy (GTDB): domain Bacteria; phylum Campylobacterota; class Campylobacteria; order Campylobacterales; family Sulfurimonadaceae; genus Sulfurimonas. The sequence continues at coordinate 5,950 of JALUBM010000094.1, read as the reverse complement.
CCTCAAGGGGTGAGTAAACAGCTTGCCGCACAGCACAGTGAGAGTTACGAGCAGATGTTATCCGCCGTACCAGGATTAAGGGTACTGAGTGTCAATGATGTCAACTATGCCTATCATGCGTTGAAATATGCGATTTTGTCAGATGACCCTGTGGTATTTATAGAACATGAACTGCTTTATAATAAAAAAGGTGAAGTTGATTTTACACAAGAACTTGATCCGTTTAAAGCCAGAATTGCCAAAGAGGGGAGTGATATAACGATAGTGAGCTATTTGAAAATGCTAGATGACGTTATGCTGGCAGTTCCTGAGATAGAAAAAGAACTGGGATGCTCTTGTGAAGTGATAGATTTGTGCTCACTCAATCCGATTGATTATGCAACTTTGAGCAAATCCATAGAAAAAACATCACGTCTTGTAATGGTTGAAGAAGACCATAAAACAGGTGGATACGGCACGCAGATTATTGCTTGGGCGGCTGAAGAGATGTTTTATGCCTTGGATGCGGCGCCGCTTCGTCTTGCAGGTGAAGATGTCCCTATTCCTTACAACAGAAAACTTGAACTTGCAAGTATTCCGACGCCTGAATCCATAGCGCAAAAGGTGATAGAGTGGGGAAGGAAAAACGATGTATGAAATCGTGATGCCTCAACTCTCTGATTCGATGGAAGAGGGGAAATTAATAGCTTGGAAAAAGAGTGTCGGTGATGCTGTAAATACCGGTGACGTCATTGTCGAAGTCGAGAGTGACAAGGCAATTATGGAGGTGCAGAGTTTTAAGAACGGCATACTCAAAGAGGTGCTTGCCAAAGAGGGTGATGTCGTGTCTGTGGGAGAAGTAATTGCTAGAATAGAGACTGCTGAGAGTGCTAAAACTAAGCAAAAAGCAGCTCTACAAGAGGAAAAAGAAGTTCCAAAAGAACAAAAAACTGCAGTAGAAGAAAAAGTTGTAGAGCAACCAAAGCCTGAGAAAAAAGAAGCAGCAGAAGAAAAAAAATCCGAACCCGAACTACAGAAAGTTGTACCAAAGCATTTATCAAAAGAATTTTCAAACGGCATCTCTCCAAAAGCAAGAGTAAAAGCGGCATTTTATGGTGTTGACACAGAAAAAGTGCTGCAAAAAAGCGCTGCAAATGTATTACATGTAGATGATGTGCAAGCGTATATTAAAGAGCACTATTTTACGCCGAAAGCTTTGCAGTTACTGGATGAATACGGTTTGGATATCGCAATATTTGAACTCAATCACAAGATAGATGCAACAGAGGTGCAAGAGTATATAACAAAGCATGAGACACCGCTGCCGAAAAAACTAAGTCAGATGCAAAAAGCGATCATTGCCAATGTAACGGCTTCGGCACAAAAGCCTGTGTATCATCTTTTTGAGGATATTGACGCAAAACTTTTTTTACAAAATGAACGTTACAGCATTACGGCATGGCTCATTAAAATCTTTTCAAAAGTGATGATGACACATAGTGCATTTCGCTCACGCATTATTAATGATGGAGTGAGTGTGAGTCCCAATGCTTCGATTTCCGTGGCTGTTGCCAATGAAAAAGATCTCTATATGCCCGTTGTCAAAGATGCGAACAGGTGCAGCGTTGCAGAGATAGCTGAGCAGCTCGCTACATTTAAAACCAAATTGCAAAGCAACTCTTTTAGCACACAAGATATGCAAGGTTCAAATTTCGGTATTTCAAATCTTGGCATGCTTGGAGTAGAGCGTTTTGATGCGATGATAAACAAAGAAGACAGCACAATTGCAGCCATAGGAACGCTTCAAGATGATAAAATCAGTGTGACACTTACAGCCGATCATCGAGTGATAAACGGTTATGAGGCGGCACTTTTTATGCGTGATGTGAAAAAAGAGGCGCAAAATTCTCTGAACTTTAAGGAGTAGGCTATGTATGACATTATATATATCGGTGGCGGATTGAATTATGCTGGGGCTATAGTTGCGGCAAAAAACGGTAAAAAAGTGGCTTTGATTGAAAAAGATATGAGTCAGCTTGGCGGTGTTTGTCTGCATAAGGGGTGTATTCCTTCAAAAATGTTTTTGCACTACTCCTCTTTGGTCTATGAGAGTAAAAGTGAGATTTTGCAAGGGCAAACGACTTTAAATATGCGAACACTTTTTCAGAAAAAAACAGATTTGATAGAAAAATCCACAAAAGCAGTAACAAAGCAGTGTTCACATGTAGACTTGATAGAAGGCGAAGCAAAGCTTAAAGAGCCGTACAAAGTAGAAGTTAACGGCAAAACTTTAGAAGCACAACATATTGTGATGGGAACGGGGTCTCACTCGTTTATTCCTGAGGGCATTGTGTATAACGGCAAAGATATTATCGTAAGTGATGAGGTTCTAATGATGCAGGAACTGCCTGAAAAAATTGCTATTTACGGTGCAGGTGCTATAGGGCTTGAAATGGCAAGTTTTTTTGCAACGGCAGGCACGGAGGTGACGCTGATAAATCATAGCGACAGGATTTTAAAACATGCAAATCCTTTGATTCAAAAAGAGATAAAAAGTCAACTGGAAAAAATCGGCGTTACAATCTTAGAAAACCATACGATACAAACAGCAAAAAGTACAAAAAAAGGCGTACATGTAACTTATGCAGATAAAAGTAGCAATTATGTGCCTCTTTTACTTGTAGCGGCAGGACGCAAACCGAATGTGGATTTTCTTACATGTAAAGATATACAAGTAGGCAAAGGAATTATTACAGATAGGTTTTTTGAAACAACACTAAAAAATCATTATGCCATAGGGGATTGTAACGGCAAACTGCAACTCGCTCATGCCGCAAGAGCGGAAGTGCTGAATGTTACAGAACGAATTTTAGGGAAAAATCCGCGTCCAGTTCCTTTAGATAATGTTATAAAATTCATTCATACACTACCGATGAGCTATGCGGTGGTCGGCAAAACTGATGGTGAAAAATTGAGTGTTGTTCCTTTAAGTCAGTTTCCTTATTCTGTGCAAAATCATGCGACAAAAGGGATTATGGTAAGTTATGCAGATATCGAAGGCTTCATTATCGGTGCTGAGATTTTGGCACCAAATGCTGAAGAACTTGCTGCTATTGTTGGTATGAGTTTGGCAGGTGAAATGGATATTTCACAGGCAAAACGCACTATTTTTGGACATCCGACATTTTCAGAAGCTTTAGAGAGAACATTTTATAAATTATGATTGTGCATAATTGGGGAGAAGTAGATTATCTCAAGGCAAGAGAAATGATGCAAAATATTCACTCCTTGGCTTTAAAAGATGGACAAAACCATCTTATTCTCTGCTCACATCCAAATGTTTTTACCATTGGCACAGCAGAAAAAAAGAGTTTTGATGTGGATGTTATTAAAAGTGACAGAGGCGGTTCCATTACCTGCCACTCTCCAGGTCAAAATGTTTACTATTTTTGTTTTGGGGTGAGAAATCCTGCACGATTTTATAAAAAAGTTTTGTCTGCTTTTGAAGATTTTTTTATGAAATACCTGCCTGAAGTTAACTATGATAAAAAGCAGGCGGGTTTTTACATACAAAACCGTAAAATTGCCTCTTTAGGTTTTCGCTACTCACAAGGGGTTTCTCTACATGGCGTTGCTTTGAATGTGGATGTTGATTTAGCTTTTCACTCACAAATTAATCCTTGTGATTTGGAAGGCATTGTACCTACATCACTTCATAAGGAGGGGCTTATGCTTACTCAAAAAATGGTTAATGAAGAGATAGTTGCTTATTTACAAAAAAGTTTTGAAGATGCAATATAAACCAAAGGTTAAAGCTCTTCATCCCCAGCTTGCACAAAAGATGCAAAATATTCTACATGTAAACTCTTTAACGACAGTTTGTGAAGCAGCGGCATGTCCAAACAGAGCAGAATGTTATGCAAGAAACAGTGCAACATTTATGATTTTAGGCGATACATGTACGCGTGCTTGTACTTTTTGTAATGTAAAAACAGGCAAAGCGAAAAGCATTGATGAGAGTGAACCTGAGCGTTTGGCAAGAGCTGTAAAAGAACTGGAATTAAAGTATGTAGTGATTACTTCGGTGGACAGAGATGATTTAAAAGATTATGGGGCAGGGCATTTTTTTGCTTGTGTAGAGGCAATAAAAGAGCAAAATCCACAGATAAAAATAGAACTTTTAACCCCTGATTTCAGATACAACACGGAGGCTTTAAATATCATCACAAATACGGATGTGAAAAAACTCGCACATAATCAAGAAACCGTCAGAGGTCTGAGTAAAAGTCTGCGTCCACAAAGTGATTATGAACGTTCATTAAAGGTTTTAGAGTATTATGCTGTGCATTCAAGCGTACATGTAAAGTCATCGTTAATGGTCGGGCTAGGTGAGACAAAAAAAGAGCTGCTACAAACGATGCGAGAACTCTTGGATGTAGGTGTGAGTGAATTAACACTCGGGCAATATCTACAGCCGACACCTACGCATCACAAGGTAGAAAAATATTATTTGCCTGAGTTTTTTGATGAGATGAAGAGTGAGGCTTATGGTATGGGATTTCGTGCCGTGGCTTCTGGTATTTTGGTGAGAAGTTCGTATTTTGCAGAAGAATTAGGAGGAGAGAATGAGTAAAGCAAGACTGGTTTTAGTCCGACACGGGCAAAGCATATATAATCAAAAAAATCTTTTTACGGGTTGGACGGATGTAGATTTAAGCGAGCAGGGGATAACTGAGGCAAAAGCAGTAGGCAAACTTCTAAAAGAGCATAAAATTTACCCTGATATTTGCTTTACCTCTTGGCTGAAACGTGCCATTCATACCGCACAAATTGCCTTGCAAGAGTTGGAGTGGGAGCATATAAATTCGCTTAGAAGCTATAAACTCAATGAAAGACATTATGGTGATTGGCAAAGAAAAGACAAAGATGAGGTGAAAAAAGAGTACGGGCAAGAGAAGTTTTTAGCTGTGAGACGCGGCTATGACGTACCGCCTCCGCCTTTAGATAAAAATGATGAAAGATGCGCCTCACATGATAAAAAATACGCAAAGATAGATGCAAAGCTTTTGCCTTTGTCCGAATCGTTAAAAGATACAAAAAAAAGAGTGCTGGAGTATTATAACGAGCAGATTATTCCACAACTTCAAGAGAAAAAGACCGTACTTATCTCGGCACACGGAAACTCTTTGCGTGCTTTAGTGATGGAACTTGAGCAGATAAGCCAGAAAGATATAGTCTCTTTTGAAATTCCTACGGGTGAGATAATTACTTATACGTTTGACGCTGCGATGCAAATAGAAGAAAAAAAAGTTTTAATAGGATAAAAACATCAAGATATATTGATATTAAGAATTTTTGTGCTATAATTAAACAATTAGTTAGTTAGGGAGTAAATGGATGAAAGAATTTTTTGCTTACGGTGAAAAAGTTCCCGGATATGATGTACGGGTTTTAAATGAAAGAGAAGCAAGAGCGGCGGCAGCAATTTTGTTTGTCGGTGCATTTATAGGACTTACAAATGGAGTAATGCTCGGTACGGCAAAGTTTTCAGAGTATTTTGTGACTTTTTTTGCCATTGATTTTACGCTAAGAGTGATTCAGCCGCGTTATTCTCCAAGTCTGTTGCTCGGTCGTTTTTTTGTGCGTCATCAAACACCGGAATATGTCGGAGCGGAACAAAAACGCTTTGCGTGGGCTTTGGGGATGATTCTTGCATGGCCCATGTTTTATTATTTGGTCATTGATTTTCAGCCGAATCCTATAAAAGTGCTTGTGTGTCTTATCTGTATGGGATTGCTCTTTTTTGAAGCAGCTTTCTCTGTTTGTTTAGGGTGTAAAATTTTTAATCTCATCAAAAAGAAAAAAGCGACAAATTGTCCGGGTGGAGTTTGTGAAATGCACACAAAAGATCCGATTCAAAAATTTGACCCTGTTCAAAAGGTTATATTAATAACTACCGTAATAGTTATGT
>JALUBM010000093.1:5335-7958 GCA_027044845.1 Sulfurimonas sp. | reverse complement strand
GTATTGGCATTGGGACTTGTTTTTTATAAAAAAGTTTATATACCGAAACATACATTTCAAACACTTAACCCTACGAGAGGTGATTTACATGTAAACGTTTTTGGCATAGGTGAAGTAGGGGCAAAAAATATTTATGCCATAAATGCACAAACAGGTGGAAAAATAACGCAGATAACAACAGATGAAGGGCAATGGGTAAAAAAAGGAGATTTACTTGTGAGTATAGATGCCGTTGATTTGCCACAGCTTATTGATGAAGCAAAAATGTCGGTATATAAAGCAAAATCTGAACTTGAAGCGACACAAAAAGATTTAGATGCACTTCTTGCACAAAAGGTTCTTACACACTTAACATATATGCGTTACAAAAAATTAAAATCACAAGCATTTGTTTCTCAATCAGAGTATGATAAAGCAAAAGCAGACTTAGATAGTAGTAATGCCAATATAAAAGCGACACAGGCACATATAGATTCTTCAAGAACTGAAATAGTTCGTTTACAAAAAGCTTTGGACGCTTTACATGTAAAACTTTCCCGTTATAAAATATATGCGCCGATTGATGGATATGTGATTTCTAAAGATGCTGAGGTGGCACAAAGTGTTGTGCCGACGCAAAGTATACTTAAAATAGTTGATCCAAAAACTGTATGGATAAAAGCTTACATAGATGAAAAAATAAGTGGCGATGTAAAAGTGGGGCAAAGAGCATCAATAACTTTGCGTTCACAAAGTAATAAGCAATTAAATGGACATGTAAGCCGTATAGTAGCACAGAGCGACGCCGTTACACAAGAAAGAGAAGTCGATGTCAGTTTTGATAATCTGCCGATACCGTTTTATATAAATGAACAAGCAGAGGTACTTATTACAACGCAGCAGTTTAAGAATGTAATTAAAATACCTGCTGATTTAATTGTTTACAAAGACAAAAAAGCTGGTGTTTGGATAGAAAAAAATGGATATGCACATTTCTTACATGTAAATATTATTGCCTTGAGTGATAAGCAGGCGGCAGTGAAAAATTTAGATGAAGATACTCAGCTTTTAGTGCCTAATGTAAATAAAAAGTCTTTGAGCGAAGGCATGAGAATTTACTAATGATAAATTTAGCACAAAAAGAGATAGCACATACTCTTGGAAAATTTATAGTAACTGCTATGGGTGTGGGTATGCTTCTTGGTATTGTTCTTATTATGATGGGGGTTTATCGTGGTATGGTCATAGATGCTCAGGTACTTTTAAATGATTTGGATGTTGATTTTTGGATTGTTCAGGAAAACACCTTGGGACCCTTTGCAGAATCATCAAGAGTTCATGAAGATTTAAAAGATACCATTAAGGTTATAAGAGGCATAGACAAATCTGAAGGGATTACTTTTCAAAATCTACAGCTTCCTTCAAAAGAGGGTGCTATTCGTGTTTTTGCGGTTGGATTTGACCCTTTTGGAGATATTAGTCCTATAAATCCTAAAAGACTTATAAAAGGTAGAAGCATTAATAAAAGTCATTATGAAATGGTTGTAAGCGATAAAACAGGCTTTAAACTGCGTGATGTTATCAGACTAGGACGTGATGATTACAAAGTCGTAGGTATCACTCACGGAACGGTCTCTTCAGGCGGGGACCCTTTGGTGTATATCAGCTTAAAAGATGCACAGGAACTACAGTTTTTATACTCAAATGAAAGAATTAGAGCAGATAGAGCCAGAGGTATTAATACGCTTAATTCTCATATAGTTAATGCCGTTATTGCAACGAAAAAGAGTGGCTATGATACCAATATAATTGCTAAAGATTTACGAAGATTTAAACATCAAAGTGTTTATACAAAAAAACAAGAAAAGACAATTCTAACGAAAAATCTTATTAAAATGGCTTCCAAACAGATTGGGATGTTTACCGTTATTCTTGTAATTGTCTCAACTATTATTATTGCACTTATAATTTACACGATGACACTGGAAAAAATGAAAGAGATAGCCATTATGAAACTTATTGGTATACCTAACAGTATGATTATTAAAATGATTGTACAAGAGACACTTATAATGGGTGTATTGGCTTTTATATCGGGTAATATTTTTGCACATCTTATATATGCAAAATTTCCCAAAAGAGTTGTATTAGAAATTCCAGATGCTTCAATGCTTTTTATTGTTGTAATTTTTGCATCTATTTTAGCTTCTTTAGTGGGTGTTAAAAAGGTTATTAGTGCAGACCCTTCAGAAGCGATAGGTGGTTGATATGAATGTGAAACAAGCAATAAAAGTTGAAAACTTGATAAAAACTTTTGGTAAAGGTGATAGTTTTGTTGAGGTAATAAACGGGGCTTCTTTTGAAGTAAATAAAGGAGAACTTGTAGCTCTTGTAGCTCCAAGTGGGGCTGGAAAAACGACACTTTTAATGATGATAGGGTGTGTAGAAGAGCCTACAAATGGGACTATTTGGCTGGGTGAAGAAAAAATCTATGATAATAAATGGTTAACAAAAGAGACTAGAAAAATAAGACGTGAAAAAATTGGCTTTATTTTTCAGGCACACTATTTGATTCCTTTTTTAAATATTTTAGAAAATATTACGCTTGTTCCTCAAACAAATGGTGTTAGCGAAGAAGAAAGCA
>JALUBM010000093.1:0-5325 GCA_027044845.1 Sulfurimonas sp. | reverse complement strand
TGAGCTGTTAAAGTATTTTGAAATAGAAGACAAAGCCTATGCTATGACATCAGAACTCTCAGGCGGTCAAAATCAAAGGGCTGCTATTGCAAGGGCTTTAGCAAATAAACCTCAAATTATACTCGCAGATGAACCAACAGCAGCACTAGATTCAAAACGTTCTGTAGATGTTGTAAAAATGCTAAAAAAAATAGCGATAGAACAAAATGTAGCAGTGATAATGGTAACACATGATGAAGCGATGTTACCTCTTTGTGATAGAATATTAAAGATAGAAAATAAAAAAGTTATATCTTCTGAAGTTTCAAAAGAGAATGTAATACTTTAAGATTTTTTGGATTAATAAAAAGGAGGGGATAGCCTATGTCTATTCTACAAAAACAAGATTTTAACGAAGGTTTGATAGGCTTTTTAGATGCTTCTCCAACACCTTTTCATACAACGAAAAATATGGCGATGATGTTTGAAAATGCAGGTTTTATTCAGCTTAATGAAGTTGATAAATGGGAACTTCAAGAGGGACAAAAATATTATGTAATGCGTAATGATTCATCTATAATTGCTTTTACTTACCCTAAAATGAGGAGCAGGTATCTTATGGTGGGTGCACATACGGATTCACCAAATTTAAAGTTAAAGCCAAATCCTATTATACAAGAATATGGTGTTGTTAAATTTGGCGTGGAAAGTTATGGTGGATTGCTTTTAAACCCTTGGTTCGACAGAGATTTGTCACTTGCGGGGCGTGTAAGCTATTTGGATGTTGATGATACACTACAAAATGTATTGATTAATGTGCAAAAGCCAATAGCCGTTATCCCTTCACTCGCCATACATCTTGATGACAAAGCAAATAAAGAGAGAACCATAAATAAACAGACAGATATTTGCCCTGTTCTGACCACAAATGAAGATTTTGATTTTGATGATTTTATGAGATGGCAATTATCAAATCATGGTATCAATGAAGTGAAAGAAATATATGCAAATGAATTGAGTTTCTATGATACGCAAAAAGCTTCTTATGTTGGATTGCGAGATGATTTCATAGCAAGTGCAAGGCTTGATAATTTATTGAGCTGTTATACGGGGATGCTGAGTATTTGCACTATAAATGCTGAGAAACCGATGCTTTTTATAGCAAGTGACCATGAAGAGATTGGCAGTGAATCGACAAGCGGGGCAGGGGGAAGTTTTTTAGAAAATACACTACGTAGAATGTTTGCTAATTATGAAGAATATATGAAAATGGTACGGAGTTCTTTGATGATAAGTGCTGATAATGCTCATGCAATTCATCCAAACTATCCCTCAAAACATGATGTTAATCATACGCCACATGTAAACAAAGGCGTTGTAATAAAAGTCAATGCAAATCAACGATATGCTTCAAATTCGATTACTATTTCAAAATTTATGAAAACAGCATCAAAATTAAATGAACCATTACAAAAATTTGTCACAAGAAGTGATATGGGATGTGGCTCAACCATAGGACCTATTACTGCTACTCGTATAGGTATAGATACTATAGATGTGGGGTTACCGACATGGGCTATGCACTCTATTCGTGAACTTGCAGGAAGCGAAGATGCATACTCTTTATATAAAATTTTGAAAGAATTTGAAGTTTAATGGCATCTATTACACCACAAGAACTTAATGTCCTAATACAGCAGACATATAAGGTAGAAAATGAGTTTAATGAGCTGAAAGCTTCGTATGCTCATTTACAAGATACTGTTGAAAAAGTTGTTGAATTTCTGCCTACTGCTATTTGGATTTTGAATAATGACAACACTGCATTTTTACAAAATTCACATGCAAGAGTTTTATGGGAACTTCTTCAACTTTTAGAATATCGTGATGAAGATTATGAAATTAAATTTAACACTCGTTCATACCTTGTAAAAAGCTCTTCATACAAAGATAAAATAATGTTCAGTGCGACAGATATTACGGAGCAAAAGCGTAAGGAAAATTTAGCGACTATGGGGCAAATGGCGGCACATCTTTCACATGAGATAAGAAATCCCATTGGGGCTATATCTTTGATGAGTTCAACGCTGAAAAAACGGGTGATACCTGAAAATGTTCCCATAGTTGAAGAGATACAAAAATCAGTATATAGAATTGACAGAATCATTAAAGCAACATTGATGTTTTCAAAAGGTGTACAACCACACAAGCATGAATTTGAGTGGAGTAAGCTAAGAGAATCGATTGATACGGCTGTTACATATTACAGTTATTCAAAAAATATAGAATTTATTTTTCCACAAAATGATTTTGTCATGAATGCAGATAAAGATTTGCTTGAAATGTTGTTCTCAAATTTTATCACGAATGCAATTGATGCTATTGAAGAAGATGAGAATGAAGAAGGTGTTATAGAGATACAACATATTCAAAATGAAACTTATCATATCTTTAAAATTTATGACAGTGGAATAGCAATAGAAAATAAAAAAGACCTTTTCGCAGCATTTAAAAGCACGAAAGTCAAAGGTAACGGATTAGGACTTGTACTTTCGCGTCAAATAGCAGAAGCACATGGAGGAAGTGTAGAATTATCGTCCGTAGAGAAAAAATATTTTGAAGTGAAAATTCAAATTTAGTTGGAATAGCATTTGCTGACACTTCTAAAATATATGGAGATACTTCATGCGAAAGAATAAAAATATTTTAAGTTTAGTTGACCATGTGAAGATTGATTCAAATACTGTTACATGTTATTTTAAATGTACCCAAACCAATAAAAGAGTTGTGTCTGTTGTTCCATTTGAACCTTATGAGGGGAAAATAGAACTAACATATAAAGATATTTTATTCCATCCTATAAAATCTTACCATATATATTATCACACCCCAATTGTTATTTACGGTGACAAAAATGACAAAACTATTGTTGATAAAGCGTTTAAAAAAGTTGCGAATAAGTTTAGATGGAATGAACAAATCAATAATTATATTTGTGTTTAGTATATCTTCAGTGTTGATACTATCTATTATCTTATTATTAGTATAATAATTTTTTTTGAAAGGTTAAAAATGAAACAGCTCTTATCCATTATTGGATCAATGAAAACCATGATTATTTTAATGCTTATATTTGCATTTTCAATCGGCTATGCGACAATTGTCGAAAACGATTTTGGCACAATGACTGCCAAGGCAGAAATATATAATGCTCAATGGTTTGAATGGCTTCTTGGACTGCTTGCAGTAAACTTAATTTACAATATTATTCACTATAAAATGTACACACTTAAAAAGGCACCTCTATTTATTTTTCATATTGCTTTTTTAGTCATTTTATTAGGTGCTGCGATTACTAGATTTGTAGGGTATGAAGGAACGATGCATATTCGAGAAGGTATGACTTCTTCTACAATGCTAAGTTATAGCCCTTATTTAGTGATTCATGCACAAGATATGCATAATAAAACAGAGTATGATACCGTTGCGTATTTTTCTAAACGAGGAGATAATTCATTTAATAAATCTCTATCATTGAACGATAAAAAAATACATGTAAAGCTTTTGCAATATATTCCAAATGCGGTTGAAGCATTGGTACAAGATAAAAAAGGCAAAGCAATTGTTAAACTTATGGTTACTGGCGGTGGTGCAGGAAAACCAGTTGCATTAGTTGATGGTAAGTATTATGATGCAGGTAATTTTGTATTAGATTTTAATTCTACTAAACATTTTGATAAGCCTATAATTCATTTATTTGTTAAAGATAAGCAATTGTATATGAAACATGCTATGAAGTTATCATATATGAAAATGGCTGATAGATCTAGTGGAGAATTAAGTGCAAGTGCAAATGAAAAGTTAAATAAAAGAGTCCTCTATCGTACATCATTGGGCGGTTTTGTTGTACGGGATTTTATGCTTCATGCGAGGAAAGAGATTGTTAGCAGTGATGATTCTCAAACCAATAGAAGAATGAAAATGAATTCTGGTGGGATTGATGCCTTGAAATTCATGATAAATGTTGATGGTAAGAAACAAGATTTATTTGTGTATTATCAAAAAGGTGTATTGGCTCGTTCTAGTGCCGTTGCATTAAAGGGTGTGAATGTAAATATTTCTTATGGTGCAAAAGTTATCAATCTTCCGTTTGCAATAAAATTAAAAGATTTTCAACTTGATCGTTATCCTGGCTCTATGAGTCCAGCTTCTTACGCAAGTGAAGTTGAATTGATTGATAAAAAAAATGGAGTTGATATGCCTTATAGAATTTATATGAATCATATTTTGGATTATAAAAATTATAGATTTTTTCAAGCATCTTATGATAGGGATGAAAGAGGAACAGTACTGTCTGTAAACCATGACCCTGGAACACTTCCAACATATATAGGTTACTTATTGTTGGCATTAGGAATGTTTTGGACGCTGTTCTCAAAAAAACACAGATTTGCCAAATTATCAAAAAAGGCTAAAGATGCAGCTCAATCGAAAGTTGTTTCTGGATTATTGGCGATTGGATTAGTTTTTAGTGTTACACAGTCAAAAGCGGAAGAATTAAATCCTGCTATAAAAACTATTTTATCATTTAATCAAGAACATGCCAAAGAATTTGGAGAGTTAATTATACAAGACACCCAAGGGCGTATGAAACCTATAGATACCCTTTCTGCTGAAATTTTAGCAAAAATTCATAGAAGCGGTAGTTTGCAAGTCGGAAGTAAAAAATTGACAGCAAATCAAGTGATTTTGGGAATGATGATTCGACCAGATATTTATAAAAATATCAAACTTATCAAAACAGGAAATAAAAAGTTAAATAGAGCGATTGGTGCTAAAAAAGATGCGAAATATGTCTCTTTTTCACAATTTTTTCAAAATCCTGAGACTATGCAGGGGTACAAACTTTTAAATCTTGTTGAAAAAGCTACAAGAAAAGCACCGATTGACAGAAGTAGATTTGACAACAAAGTGATTAAAATTGATGAAAAAGTAAATGTTGTGTATATGGTTTTTACGGGTTCTATACTGAAAATTTGGCCAAAACCAAATGATGTGAACAATAAATGGTATGCAACCATAGATGCCCTGCAAAAATTTTCTCCAAAAGAAGCAACAAAGATTAAAGATTTAGCTGTAACATATTTTACTGCGGTGGACAACTCATTACATAGTGGAAATTGGAGTAGTGCTAATGCAGCTTTATCGAAAATAGCACAATATCAAAAATTTTACGGTTCAAGTGTTTATCCAAAAAAAGGTAAAATAAAAGCTGAAATATTTTATAATCATTCAAATATTTTTGAACTATTATTTAAGGTGGAAAAATGGTTCACCATAGCATCT
>JALUBM010000092.1 GCA_027044845.1 Sulfurimonas sp. | reverse complement strand
CGTTAAGTCCGACGACTTGCCCTTTTATAGGAATTTGCATCGCAATTTGATACGGTGTCACACCATAACTGAGTGCCTTGTTCTCATCAATATCAAGTTCAACTTCCATAAAATCTTTATCCCAGCTTCTACTTACTGAAGTTAAGCCATGTACACTTTTTATTGCATGTGCTACTTTTTGTGCATTATCTGTCAAGCCTTCAATAACAGGAGAACTCAATCTCACATCAACAGTTGCCTTAATAGATGAAAGTGCCGTAGCCCCAAAATCAAAAACATCATTACGCTTCAATCCTTCAACATGTGCTAATTTATCTCGTATAATATCTTCAAGTTGCCACATTGTTTTTTTACGCTTAAATCGATTTACTGCATTAATAGTAATAGTTGCCTCTGAAGGTAAGTTACCACTTCCCAAGCTCAAAACACCTGGTTCTGTTCCAAAAGCAACAGAACTCATTTTTACCCATTTTTGTGTTTTAAGCCAATCCAAGATAGGTTGGATCTTTTTTTCTGCACTATCAACTGTTTCATTGGAAGAAAAAGCAATTTGTGCTTTTATAATTCCTGTATCCATAGGAGGCATTGCATCTTTACCAATTGTCGGCATAATGTTTTTCATACTCACCAACAGTATCATAATAACACTAACCGTCAACATCATACGACGTAAAAACCACCATTTTCCGTTAGAAAATTTAATAATGCCTACATAAGGTGCAACAAGTCGTCCTATAGTATTTTGATAAAACCACTCAAAATACCCCTCTATTTTTGTTTTGCCTACACCATTTTTATAAAGCCATTTTGAAAGTGACGGTATAAAAGTGACAGATAAAAAATAACTCACAAGGAGTGCAATAATCAATGTCTCAATAAGAGGTTTAAAAATCTTTTCAGGAAAACCCCCCACAAACATTAACGGAAATAAAATAGCGATAGTTGCCGCTGTTCCTGCAAATACTGGGCTTAAGACTTCTTTTGTTCCATGTGTTATGGCATCTTCAAGCTTTTCATGCCCCTCATTTAAATGTCTTTCAATATTTTCAAGTACAACAACTGCATCATCGGTCAGCATTCCAAGAGCCAAGATAATAGCTGTATAAATAACAATGTTTAGCTCACCACCTGTGAGCCAAATAATAGCCATCGTAGAGAAAAAAACCATTGGAATAGACAAACCAGCCGCTACAATAGCCCTGAAGTTTCCTAAAAAAAGCATAATAACGAGCAATGTATAGATTACAGCATCACGCAGTGCTTCTAGCATATTGTTATTTGCTTGTTCCACTAAATCACGCTGTGTATCACTTATTTCAAATTTGATATTTGGGTACTCTTGCTTGAGATTTGACAACTCTTTGCGTGCTGCCTTACTGACATCTAGGACACTCCCACCAGGTGCACGTTGAATTGCAAGGGCTATAGCATTTTTGCCATTACCCATGTAGCCACTCGTCCTTTTTTTATAGCCCCATTTTACATTTGCAATATTGCTGAGCCTAACATTGGGCATAATTTGAAGCTGTTTTAATTTCTCAATATTATCTTTCTCACCGTAAAAAGTAACTGTGTAAAAGTCATTATCACCTTTGATAAATCCTATAGGAATATCACGATTTAAGGTATTTATAGCTTTTGTAATCGTTTCAAAATTAACACCGTATCTTTTTGCTTTAAACGGGTCAACTTCAATATTTATAGCACTTTGATAACC
>JALUBM010000091.1 GCA_027044845.1 Sulfurimonas sp. | reverse complement strand
CTTCAAAATAGCGCAACGATCTATATATATTCATGATATTAACGAAGTCTCCTTCTTTTTTATTTTTTTTTTTTTTTTTATAAACTCAGTATTTATAAAAAACGCCATATCAAAGAAAAAATAAAGAAAAAATGATTTCATTCTTTGTATTTGCTGTGTAGATACTTGAATATGCTATCCGCAGCTATTGCACCTTCTGCAGAAGCAGTAATAATCTGTTCTAAATGGTTGCTTCCAGTAGTACAGTCTCCTGCTGCGAACACACCATCAACATTTGTCTCCATTCCGCTATTCACAACGATGTGTCCTCTTTCATCTAATTTCACATTCAACATTTCGGCAAGTTCTGTTGAAGGTATTGTCCCTATTTCAATAAATAATCCATCAATTGCAATTTCCTTTTCGCCATCTTTTGTCGTGAGAATCGCTTTTTCAAGTTTTTCACTTCCATCTACTTTTTTAACTTGAGTTGAGTATAGAATCTCAACGTTGTCTTTTTCCTTCATTTTGTTGACCCACATTTCAGCAGCTTTTAATTGATCTCTTCTATGGATCAAGTAAACTTTTTTGGCAAATTTAGACAAAATCAAAGCAGCATTTACTGCACTATCACCACCACCAACAACACCTACAACTTTATCCTTAAAGAATGCGGCATCACAGATTGCACAGTAACTCACGCCATGACCCACAAATTTGTCTTCATTTTCGACATTCAATTTTCTTTTTTTGCTTCCTGTAGCTAAGATGATTGTTTTGGCTTTGAATTTCTTATTCTCATTAGTTGTGACAATAAAATCCTTGCCCTCTTTTTCAATTTTTACAACACTTCCTTGCAGAATTGTAACTCCTAAACTCTCTGCATGAGCTTTGAATTTATCCATGAGTTCCTTTCCTGGAATTTTAAACAACCCAGGATAATTCTCAACTTCAATACTCTCTGCAGCCATTCCGCCTAACTCCTCACCTATTGCTAAGGATTCTAGTTTGAACCGTGCAGCGTAGATTCCCGCAGAATATGCTGCCGGGCCTGCGCCGACAATAACTATCTCATACTCGTCCTTCAATTCATTTTTTGTTAGATTTATCTCAAACATCTTATCACCACTTTTATTATTAAGTTAGCATTCATTAATTATCATAACATTATGTTTCATATTATATTAATTTTGCGTTAATCGCTTCTCATTTTTTCATCTATTTCTTTTATTCGTCTCATTGTATCTTTATACCTCTTTTCGTTTTCTCTTTTTATCAGTTCAGTTAATTCTTTTATACTTTTTGTTTTATACAAGAAGTATCTCCCACCTGTTGGTTTGCAACATTCCGAGATTCTTTCAACGATATTGTTTTTCATTAACTTTTTTAGACATCTCTGCACAACCGTTCTATCTCGTTTGATATCTTGGGCAAGTTCATCAGCTCTTTTGATTTTTTGGTTGCTATTTATCTTCGTGATCTCTTTTGAATTAGACCTTGACTTATCTCGGCGATTGTCATCTAACGACGAATTAAGTGATTTAAGTATTCTTACTTCGGTACTGTTGAGCTCAAAAAATTCTTCAAGTAATTGAAGTACCTCTGATGATCTTTTCTTTGAGTGATTTTTAATCTGTTTTATTGTCACTTTCTCGTTCTTGTTTGCCATTTTCGTATTCGAATTCACATTTACAGTGTTTTCATATTTTTGTTCCTGTTTGTCGACACTTTGGATTTATT
>JALUBM010000090.1 GCA_027044845.1 Sulfurimonas sp. | reverse complement strand
AACTTGATCAGTTCATTTTCATTTCATTCTTAAACATTAGAATACATAATTATTATAGGAGTTGTCTATTGAAACTAAGTAAAATAGCTAAGATTTTAACATGTTGCTTTGATAAAGCAGATAGAGAAATATCTGGAATGAATGCCTTAAAAGATGCAACTGCGGATGAAGTGTCTTTTGTGGCAAATGCAAAATATGTCAAAGATATTCAAGATACTAAAGCTGCTGCTGTAATCGTGCCTGAGAGCTTAGTCGGATATATTCCAGATGGTTGTATACCTTTAATTGTAAAAAATTCTTATTGGTCAATGGCTGTTTTATCAAAATATTTTGCTCCTGATATTGAAGATAAAAAACTTCCAAATGCCCAAATAGGTGAGGGGAGTAAAATCTCATCAAAAGCTGAGATAGCAAATGGTGCTAAAATTGGTAAAAAGTGTATAATTTTGGCACATGTTTATATCGGTGCAAATGCAGTAATAGGAGATAATACAATTATATATCCAAGTGTTACTGTTTACAGAGATTGTGTGATTGGTAATGATTGTATTATTCATTCTAACACTGCCATTGGTGCTGATGGCTTTGGTTTTGCCACAAATAGTTTGGGTGAACATAAAAAAATATATCAAAATGGAAATGTGATTATAGAAGATGATGTTGAAATTGGTAGTAATGTGAGTATTGACAGAGCTGTGTTTGGCTCAACACTTCTTAAAAAAGGTGTTCGCATAGATAACCTTGTGCAGATTGGGCATAATTGTATAATAGGCGAATATAGTGTCTTTGTAGCTCAATCTGGAAGTGCAGGTTCAACTAAACTTGGTAGGAATGTAGTTGTTGGCGGTCAAGCAGCATTTGCAGGTCACTTAGAAATAGCGTCATTTTCAACATTTGCTGCAAGGAGTGGGATTACGCACAACATTAAAGAGAGTGGAAAAACGTATGGTGGTTTTCCGTTGTTAGAACAAAGACAATGGTTAAAACTTCAAGCGAAGATAGCGAGATTGCTTAAAAGATATTGAAAAATCTACTTTAAATGTTGTCCCAATATCTTTTTCTGAAATTATTTCCAAATTACCATCATGCAACCATATGCTGTTTTGAACAATGCTCAAGCCTAGTCCAAACCCTTCTGTTTTTTTATTTCTTGCACTATCAACTCTGTAAAATCTTTGTGTGATTTTTGAAAGATGCTCATTTTTAATGCCTATGCCCTCATCAACGATGACAAAGTGGATTTTATCATCTTGATATAAAGAGATGGTTATATTTTTGTTTTGAGAAGTATATTTAATCGCATTATCTATCAGGTTGACAAATATAGAGTCTATCAAAGTACAATTTGCATTCATATTTATGGGCTCTAATTTATCAATATGAAGTTTTATATTTTTTTCTTTGAGTTTTAGCTGAAATTTATCTATAGTATTCATTAAGATAGAATCAAGAGAACACTCTTCAAAAGTATCTTGAATATTCTCTTTTGAGTATTTTGTTAAAAGGAGTAACTGTTTTACAATTAGATCAATCTGTTTACTCTGTTTTTGAATAGTTTGAAGCGATTTTTCATATTCCTTTGGTTCACGCAATTTTCGTAAAACTATTTCTATTTCCCCTTGAATAACAGTAAGCGGAGTCTTTAGCTCATGTGAGACATCAGAATTAAACCTATCTAAACGCTCTACACCATCTTTTATTCGCTTTATCATTGCATTAAAAGATAGAACCAAATCTCTTATCTCATCATCTTCTTTAGGCAGATTAATCTCTTGTGTAAATTTAGTAATCGTTATATTTTTGGTAGCATTTCTTAACTTATTAATCGGTAAAAGTATTTTATCTATCAGCTTACTTGCCAAAAAGATAAACACTAAAAGTAAAATCGGAATAAGCCAGAGGAGAGTATCTTGAAAATTTTCTATCTTATTATCAATATTTTTTCTATAAACAAGAATTTTGTTTTTTCCTTGTTGTGCAATGTAGAGTGCATCAATATAGTCATCATCTTTTTTGTGTGGAATGATAAAAAAGTTTTGTTTTTGATGCAAATAGTGTTTATAGTTTTTCAGATTAAAAACGCTGTTCTTTTTTTGAATCTTACCATCATTAATAAGAGCTATACCTATATTTTGGACTTGAATATTTTCATTATATCTCTCTGCTATAATCTGTAGTTTACTTTTTATGTTGCTATTAATACTTTTGTTTAAAAAGTAGTTAAATGACAATGCAAAAAGGGATAAAACAACAAACGCAACCGTTCCAAACCATAAAAGTACACGAGTTTTTAGTGAACTAAACTGCAATTTTATACCCAAATCCACGATTGCTCTTTATCAACTCTTTACCAAGCTTTTTTCTCAAATGATAGATGGTGACCTGAATAACATTGGAGTTAATATACTCTTGATTATTCCACAGTTGATCTTCAATCATACTGTTGGATACATAGCTATTTTTATTTCTGATAAGAAACATTAAAAGCTCATACTCTTTAGCTGTAAGTTCAATTGTGTTGGATTCTTTCATAGCGATTTTAGTGTCTGTATTGATGCTTAGATTGCCAAATGTTATTAAGTTGAGACCTTTAGATACGTTTCTACGATGCAATGCTTCAACTCTAGCTGTAAGTTCTGCAAAGGAAAAAGGTTTGGCAAGATAATCATCCGCACCATATTGCAGACCTGTTATTTTATCTTCTATCTCACCCTTTGCACTAAGCATAATAACAGGCGTAGTGATGTTTTTTTCTCTTAAAGACTGTACTATCTCTATACCACTTTTAAACGGCAGCATCCAATCACTTATAATAACATCATACGAGTTGAGTAAAGCCAAGTACTCACCATCTTCACCGTCAAGTGCACTATCAACAATATTAGCATCCTCTTCAAACCCTCTTTTGAGAAATGAGAGTATATTTTCATCATCTTCTATGATTAATAATTTCATATCTTAATTGTATCCTAGATTTAATATTGATACCCTCAAATGAGGCAAAAGCAAGAAAAGGAGAAAATGAAATTTGAATAGATACTTTTGTCTCACTTGAGGGTATGAGTCTCTCACCATTTATAATTGAGACTCAATCCTTTAAAATCACTACTTACAATCGGTGTAACCTGCAAATTTTTGTAGGGTGTCACAAAATACCAACTAGAGAGTATCCCTATAGCTGCTCCTGCATAAACATCAATGGGATGATGTCTATTTGCATGCACTCTGCTGTAGCCTGTATAAATTGCAGTTATATATGGAAGTATCGCATATTTCAATCCATAGCGTTTATGTATAAAGCTGGCTCCAGCAAATGCACTTGATGTATGACCAGATGGAAATGAGTCTTTATTGTTACTATCAGGTCTTTTTTCTCTGACACTGTATTTTAAAAGATAAGTTGCACCCATAGTGGTTCCAAAACTTTTATAAAACTGCATTTGTCCATTTTTATCACCAAGGTAAAGAGACGTACCATAGGCAGCCGTAGGAATTGCAATAGATAAAGCATCTCCTATTGATTCTGTCGTGCTTTTTGCATAAACAAAACTGCTCATTCCAAGTAATATTGCAACTGAGATAGTAAACTTTTTCATAAAACCTCATTTTGTTTTGATGAGAAAGTTTATGATATGAAAATGAAATTAAAATGAAAAGCTATCGGTCCACTCTTTAAATGGTTTATTTATAGTAAACAAAAAGTATAATACCAAGAACGCTTATAATTGTTGAAATTATAAGTAAAGTAGATATATTTTGATGTATCTCTTTTTTTGAGAATAAGAAGCCTAGTAGCAAAAAAAATACTACATCAATAAGCCCATGACTTGTCCAGTGGTGTCCGCTCAAAGTCACCATAAAATTATGAACTGATGGTATTTCTTCTTTTATAATCATTAAAAGAGTATTAAAAAAGGTTGTTATTGCTGCTGAAATTCCAAATCCAACTGTAAATTTATTTAATGTCGCACTCATACTAAACCATCCTTATGCATATAAGCTATCTCTGCTCCATGCGAAATAATTGCACCAGCACCATCTATGTAAAGCATAAGCGTTAATAGTATTATTCCTAGTGTCATGATGAGATTTTGAGCAGTTTTATTCGTTGCAATATTATTTTTAAACGCAACTATCGGAAGATAGAGAGATAAAATCAACACTACAAAAAAGATATGTTCTTTTGTCTCCATAAAAAATTTATGTGCAAAACTCCAACTACTTTGTATAATAACAGACTTGTCTGTGGAATAAAAAACAACATACCAATACCCGGCAAGTACCCAAATAACAAGCATAAAAAATGCTATAGCAAGAGATAATTTTTTTACTCTCGCCTCATTTATATTTTGACATTTTACTGACACAATCAGCCAGACTATTAGTAACATAGTAATTACAGCTATTGCAGGATGCAGTAGCAACAATATTCCTTCAAACATAGTTTCTCCTATTGAAAATTTTCACTTCACTTCTTTTTTTGTATAAAATGAAAAAAAAGTGGAATGATATAAAGATTAATAACTATTGCAAAAAGCAGACCTCCCATAATAGTAATAGCTAAATCTTGTATGATTTGTGTTCCTGTACCTATAGCTAAAGCAATAGGGAGTAGGGCCAAGGCATTTGATACCATAGTCATAAGAATTGGTTTTGCACGCAGAGCCAAAGCATCTAATTGCTGTTCTGTTATACTGGTTTTTTGCTTTAAATTTATCTGATAAAAATCAAAAATAAGTATATTATTATTTATAACAATACTTAGTACAATAAGAATACCCATAAATGCCATAATATCAAGTGGTTTATTTGTAAGAAAAAGGGCACCGAGGACACCTGTTGTTGTCAAAATTAATGCCATAAGTATGCTAAATGCAATGCGTAAAGAGCTAAAGTTAAGCAATAAGCCTATAAAAATAATGGTGATAGCAAACAAAATAACCATACTCATTTCTTTAAATGATTTTTGCTGTTCTTTATAAAAACCACTAATATCTGTTGTGATGTTATCTGGTAAACCTGCATGCTCAAGTGAATGCTGTATTCTTTGTACAACACCACTCATATCATTCCCTTTAAATCGTACGCCTAAGATACATACAGGAGAAAGGTTATAGTGTGTTACTTCAGCGACTTTATTTTTATAAGATATATCAGCCAATTCGTGAAGTGGAATTCTTTGCTTCAATGTTGGTGAATAGATTTTGAGTTCCTTTTTAAGATACTCTATCGGGTCTATATCTGGACGACTCATAATCACTCTAAGATTTGTAAGCTTTTCACCATTGGCTATGCTTAAAACTACTTCACCATAGTAAAGTGAGCGAATCTGTGTTCTTATCATTGCTTCGTCTATACCGTATCTTGAGAGTGCAATACTTTTAGCTCTAATGTTAATAGATGGAGAAGCATAAGAAGTAAGAACATTTACCTCTTCAACATCTTTTATGATTTTGAGTTTTTTTTGTAGTTTATACCCCTCATGGGTGAGTTCATCAGGATTTGAACCGTAAAGCATAACAGCTATTGGTGCATCTGCTCCCATAATATCGCCAAGTCTATCTTCCAAAACTTGAGAAAGACCAAGCTCAACTATATTTGGTATTTGTGCTTCTATCTTACTTCTTAACTCATCTATCACTTCAAAGCTACTACGTTTATGATGGGCTTTTAGCGTTACTAAAAAATCTCCGTTATTTATAGGAACACTGAGCCGTCCTAATCCTGTACCTATTCGCATACTCCAGCCATCTACACCTTTTACAGTGGAAATAATCTTTCCTATCTGTGCAAATTCTTCTTGTGATTGTTCAAGTGTTATATCGGTTGGCAATACTAAATCAACCACAATATTTCCCTCATCCCACTCTGGTAAAAAAGTTGATGGTGTATGCAAATAAAGATACACAGAGGTTGCAAGAGAAGCGATGATAATAGGCAAGGAAATCCAAGAATATCGAAAACTTTTTCGTAAAAAACTGATGTATTTATCTATATATTTTTGCATAAAATCTTCATGCTTGTTTACATTTTTTGGTAGTGCAAGATAGGCGATGATTGGTGTGAGAAATATAGCTATAACTTGAGAAACAAGATAAGTAATCACTAAAACAGTAGCAAGTTGCTTAAAAAATTCTCCAACTATCCCACTTACAAGGAGAAGAGGAATAAAGATAAGAACCGATAGAGTAGTAGCCACAACCATAATAGGCAAAATCTCTTTTGCTCCTTTCATAATGGCATTTTCTTTCGTTTCGCCATTTTCATAGTGGCGTTCGATGTTCTCTATCACTATAAGCATCTGATCAATCAGCCCACCAAGAGCTGCGACCATTCCACCAAGAGAGAAGATATTAAAATCTATCCCTATGAGTTTCATACCTATCATCGTGATAAAAAAAGTCACTGGTATGATGACAAGAGCAGCTAAAGAGAGCGTAAATTTTCTCAAAAAGAAAAAGACTATAAGCACGGCGATGATAGAACCTAGAGCTATGGCATCTACAACGCTCCCAACTGCCTCTTTTATAAAGTCTGTTCCATCATAATACTTCTCTATATGTATGCCATCATGAGAGAGTTTTTTGTTAAGTTCTGCTACCTTTTTGTTAAAAGCTTTTTGTACACTTACTGCATTTGCATCTGGTTGGCGAAGCAGGTCAAAAACAACACTATTTTTATATTTGCTTGATGCAGAAAACTCTTTAATGGGGTTTTGTTGTTCTAGCATAAGTGCAATATTTGATAGTTTTATACTTTTTTGATTGCCAAGATTAATGTTTAAGTTTAGGAGTTCATTTGCATTTTCTCTTTTTTGGTTCAAAGAGAGAATATATTGAGTATGTTTAGAGTTGATTAGCCCTAAAAAATCTATACTATTTTGAGCTTTGAGTTGTGTGATAATGTCATCTATAGTGAGCTTATATTCTGCTACTTTTTTGTTATCAAGTACAAGTTTGTACTCACTCCATGCAGGTGCTTTCATCTGAATATCAAAAACACCCTCAATGCCTAGCATCACAGGTTTGAGTTCATAGTAAAGCTTTTCAGTGAGTTTTGCACGAGAGGTATTGTCTGAGCTTATAGTGTAGATAGAGACAGGATACATACTCGGTGTCGCTTGTCGTATGATTACCTTTGCATCTTTGCTGATGGAGTTTTTTATATCTGCCATTCGAGCTTGCACAAGTTGATAAGCCAAATAAGGGTCGATACTCCAGTTAAAATAGATATTGATATCCGTAGTTCCAACGGAAGTAGAGGAGACTATCTTTTGAACATCTTGTACTGTTTTTAATGCCTCTTCACTTGGTTTTGTTACAGAATAAAGCATTTGAGAGATGGGAGAATGCCCATTATCAATGCTTACTTCAATTCGTGGGAAAAATATATTTGGCAAAACCCCTTGAGGAATAGTCGTTGCAAGCTTGTAACCAACACTTGCTAAAAGTGTAATAATGAGAATAATAGCTAGTTTATTTTTGAGTATATAAAGATAAAACCCTTTCTTATTTTGCATTATTGAATGCTCACTGCTAAATTATTATGAAGCATATAGGCATTTTTCAGGACTATTTTTGCATTTTTGGGTAATGTTTGCTGTATAAAAGCATTCGTTAACATATCTTTTTGTATTTTTATAAAAAATAAATGAGCAATATTTTTATTGTCAACAATGTAAACAGCAGGATGATTATCAACCAATACTATGGCTTCTTTAGGAATTAAAAGGGCATTTATCTTGTGGAGTATGATTTGTGCATTTACATGTAAATTTAACGGGAGTTCTCCTTTTGGCTGGGCTATTACCTCTATAAGATTATGAGTACTTTTTGGAAGTATATTTATGACAGTTGCATCGCAATTTTTATAAGAGCTGCTTAGTTTTATTAGCATGCCTTTTTTTATTTGTTGAGCATATAAGCCATCTATAAATATTTTTACCAGATTGTTTTTATTAAGTAATGTTGCTATGTGTGTACCGTAATGTATATAAGTATTATTTGCCTGTAAATTTGTGAGTACTCCATTAGTTGGTGCATGAA
>JALUBM010000089.1:6789-8067 GCA_027044845.1 Sulfurimonas sp. | reverse complement strand
AAAAAAAAACAAAGACGAAACTTTTTCAAAAATCTTTTTATTTAATAAAAAACAAAAAGAAGAAATTCTTATTGCAGCAAAAAAAGCCAAAGTCATTAATGACTCAGGTATTTTACGTCTAAAATTAATGAATGGAGAAGGCTATAGCTACTCTAAAAAGAAGTTTTCCCAAATAAATTTTAAGACGATGCTTATCAATGATACACTGAAAACAGATTTGACAACATATAAACAACCTTTACAATATTGGCTTTCAAAAGAGAATGCAGGCAGAAAAAGACATGTTTTTATCAAAGATACGCTTCTGAGTCTTTTTCCCATGATAACACTTTTTTTAATTACAAGCATCGGTATCGTACAAATTAGACATCAAAAATCAAAAATTTATCTGTATCTATTTTTAACGATAGTTCTTTATTATGGTATGATTATCGGTTTAGAAAAAATGTTTCAATATTATACAATCCCTGTTATTGCCATTTCATGGCTTATTGTTACATATTTGCTTTATAAAAAGACAATAGTTAATAAGTTCTAAATACATGAGAGTAGCATTCTATCTATCGTATAACGGTACATATTTTTTAGGTTCACAAACACAAAAAGAGACATCAAATACGATACTCGGTGAACTTGAAAATGTCTTAGCAAAACTTGGCATTGAAAAAAAAGTCATCGCAAGCGGACGGACAGACAAAGGTGTACATGCCACAATGCAGGTCTGTCATATAGATTTACCACCCTATTGGAGTGATTTAAAAAAGCTCAAAAGAGTACTCAATAACATGCTATGTGATGCGATATATGTAAAAAAAATTATACATGTAAGCGATAACTTTCATGCAAGATACAATGCTAAAAAAAGAACCTACCGCTACATCATCAAAACAGCACCAAGCAATCCTTTTGAAAAAGATTTTATTACTTTTTTAAAAGATGTAAATTTTGAAACAATCCAAAAGAATATACAACTTTTTACAGGTGAGCATGATTTTAAACAATTTATGAAAACAGGCAGTGATATAAACTCTACAACAAGAGTCATATATAAAGCTTTTGCATATAAACATAAAGGCTATATTATTTTACATTTTAAAGCCAACGGATTTTTACGTAGCCAAATCAGACTAATGGTCGGTTCGCTTTTAACTCTCAATGCACAAGAAATACGAAATCAACTCAACTGCAGCCAAAAACACAAAATCAAACCAGCACCTGCAAATGGACTCTACCTCTCAAAAATTGCGTATTAACTCCTTTTATATTATGATATAATAA
>JALUBM010000089.1:0-6779 GCA_027044845.1 Sulfurimonas sp. | reverse complement strand
AATAAATTATAAATATTTTAAAAAGAGAGTAACCATGTTTGAAAATGTCAAAATGCCAGAAGGAATGAGTCCTGAAGTTTTAGAACATTTAATGAATCCAAAAAATTATGGAAAGATTGATGATGCTGATGGTGTGGGTGTAGCACTGGATGAAAAAACAAAAGAGTATGTTATATTTTATACAAAACTTGACGGCAACATCATAAAAAACGTTAAATTTGCCACAAATGGCTGTCAAGACACGGTAGTTATCGGTTCAATGTTCACACAAATGATACTTGGCAATGACACAGAATATGCAAATACCGCCGTACAAAAAATGCACGATAAACTAGGAAAACTCTCAGCCCAACAGCAAGTATGTGCAGACATAGTTTTTAGCTCTTTTGTAGCCTCTTTAAAAAACTATGAAAATCGACAAAATGGGAAAGATGAAGAGCTACATGTATTCAAAATGAAAGAGAGCTGTGAAGTTAAAAAAAATTCAAAGGATGAAGAAAATGAATAAAACCTATCAAAAAAAACACGAGCTTTGGCTCAGCATACTTTTTGCCTCATTCGCTATAAACGATGAAGCAATCAAGTCACGCTTGTATGATTTTTCCCAAATAGCATTTCGACATATGAAATGGCTTGGCGAAGAAGCATTGACACAAGGTGAAAATTATAATTATGACAGAAATATGGTTTTACTCAAACGTAATAATACCTTTGAAGTTATTAAAGCACTTCAACAAAAAGTCAAAGAAGTACAAAATCTGTATCCGCAAAATATTTTAGGAGAACGTCTTAAAACAGATGATGCTTATTTATTAGAATACCTCTCACAAATTTTAAAAAACACTATAAATAGTCAGGAAATTACGGCTTTTAATATGCAAAGAAAATGGAAAGATAAAAATCTTTCACAAGACCAGATTGATGCACTGACACTCTTTTTATTTGAAGAATCGTACAAAGAGTATGAACTAATATTGGTTTATGCCTACATGCAGGCGAGAACAAAGGATGTGCAACATTTTAACGTTTTTCAAGACTTAGTCGATGAATCACATTTTCATTTAAAATCATTTGGCAATATGATGGCAAAACTTGGTATTTTGGCACTACCAAGAGAACTACATACTATGACCTATGTCATCAAAAATTTAAATCAGTTTGTAAAGGATGGTATAGCCGAAGAAGAGGCTGCAAAAGTTATGTGCAAAGAGTTAAGTGATGCCATAAAAGATGAAGATCTCTCAAAGTTTTTTGATTTTATCAATTATCAGGAAAGCTATCATATAGAACTTATGAAAAAACTTTTATAACTCTTATGATTTAAGTTTTTCCCAAAGTATACCTAAGTATTCATGAACAGCAACAGTAGAAATATAAAAAGAAAATGAATTAGGCGTACGTAAATACCCTCTAAATTCACTTTTATAATAATTTGTTGGTGCAGGTATGGGGTGCATACCTAATGAGCGAAAGAGCATCACTGCCCGTGGCATGTGGGTTGCAGAAGTAACCAGTACAAAAGGTGCATCACCTACAAGACTTTTTGTAAAAAGTGTTTCTTCTTTTGTATCAACAGGTTTACCATTTATTATCATATCTTTATAATCTACACCAAGTGCATGTGCCAGCTTTGCATTCATAACGGCATTAGTTGTGTTTGTATTACCTTCACATCCTGTAAAAATTATTTTAGAATGTGGCATATTTTTATGAATAATAACACCTTCTAGTACCCTTTTTGTTCCCGTACTACTAATTTGTGAAGATATGGGCTGAGATGGGTCAGTAGTATGACCACTACCGAGTACATGTATATACTTCACATTTGTTTTATAATCAAATTTTTGGTATTGATTCTCTAAATTTTGCACCAAAAAGTTTGCAAAAGGCGGATAAGAAAAAAGCAGTAACAAGGAAAAAGCACCAGATAATATAGGTTTAGAAAGATGGTATTTTTTTACATACAAGAAATAAAGTCCAATTGCTAATAACGTAAGTACAAGACCCAATGGTTCTACAAAGAACGTAACGAATTTTTTCAGTAAAAAGCCTAAATTCATGTTATAACCTCATTAATTTTATTTATGACTCGCAAATCCCAAAAAAGTTCTCTATGGGAAAGCCCGTTAAATTCTTCACAATACACTAAATTTTTACTATATTTTTTTAAATTTCTAGCATTTTGCAGTGGAATAAGTTCATCATCTCGGCTTATAAACATGTAAGTGTCAGCATCTATATTTTCTATATAGTGCATTGTTCTAAATTTATACCGTAAAAAATTTGCCAAATAAGAGATTTTGGCATATTTCTGTCGCAAGAGCTGTCCGATAGAATCAAATGCACCTATTAAAAAAAGTGCTTTCACTTTCTGTTTTGAAGCGACATATGTTGCAACACTCGAACCTAAAGAGTAGCCTAGAAGATAAAAATCACCATAATTTTTTTGCACCAGTCTGGCAATAGTTAAACCATCTTGCAAAATATTTTTCTCATTTGCCTCGCCACCGCTTTTACCGTAACCGCGATAGTTAAATGTAATGATTCGAGATTTTGGATAGAACCCAGCTAACCTATTTATAAGTGCAACGGCGTCATGGTTTCGACCGACAAACAGAAGTAAAGTGCTTTTTGGGTTTACAGGCTCATAGATTACGCCTTCTAGGTCTATACCGTCATCAGTTTTTACCCCAAGCATTGAACAATTTTGGCATAAATGTCTCTCTTTTACATATGTAGGTCTGAAAATCATAAAATACTGCCACTGATAAAAAGCAAAAATTAGAATTAAAAAAGTAAGAATTAAAAAAGCTATATAAATCATAGTGATTATTGTAGTATAATTCTGATAATAATCACAGGATAATCAGGATAAAGAATGCAAGTATTTGGAAAATTTTCAACAAACTTTGATATGGACTACTTAGTAGAGCAGTACATGTATATAAACGAGAGCGAAGATGAAAAAATCACCGTTGATGATTTAGAAAATATGCTCAAAAAAAAGCGTAAGCATGTAATCGGAACTGTTTTTTTATATAACCCAGAAGTCAGCCCCGTAGGCTATAAAATGAGTCGATTTTTACGAGAAGATGGCTTTGACAAGTATGATGAGTTTGTCGCTTTGAATGAAAGTCCAAAAGACTATATTTTAAATGCAGGCTTTAAAGAACATTACAAGGGAAAACTTATTCAAATCAGATATTTATTTAATTACAACAGAGACAATATTGAACCAACACCAATTCTCGAAGAGTTTGATGCCGATTTAGACAAAATCACTTCTTCCCAACTTACACGTTATGACAAACATTTGAACTACATGGATATTCCTAACATTAGACTCAGTGGCAAGTTCGTATTTTTTGGTATGGGTAATAAATATGACAGACATCATAAAGCTATCATTGCCTACGCAAGAGCTTTATCTAAACATGTCAATAAGCTTGATAAAAATGTAATTTTTATGTATGATAACAATTATGATCCTGATGAATGCATCGAGAGAGCCTACTATCTTTCACCTTTTGCAGGTGGGAAAGCAAGAGAAATCCGTGCAAATGCCATTAAAGAAATTTTTAGAATAATGCCGCCACAAAGAGTAAAAATTTAACACTTTACCTTCTTTTCGCCCAACGAGCAAAAAATCTTGCTGGGCTGATTCTTTCACTGATCTTTTTACCGTGTAAAATATTCTCTGTCAATATCTTTGCCAAATACGGGGCAAGTACAAAACCGTATCCCCCGCTTCCGTTTATCATGTAAAGATTTGGATAATAAACATACTTTGAATAATCAGGCTTCTTTACATATAAAAAAGCCTTACATGTGAACAGTGTCTCATTAGAGAATACCAAAGACCCAACCATCGGCATATAATCAAATGAACCCGAACGCAATCCCATATAATCTTTGATAACTTCCACATTATCAAGCTGCATTGTTTTTGCAGCTTTTTCTAATAACTCTGCTCTACCCTGCTCTATATCATACTTTTTCAAATTTTTTTCGGGATGATAATGCACATTATGTGTAGCACCAATGGCAAGCTTCCCTTCATTTGAAGGTGAAATAGAAACATATTGATGCACAGAACAAGGGTTTTGTGTTGTAGTTTTCACTTTTATACGATGTCCCCAAACACCGCGAAGTTTGATATAAGGCTCTTTTACGAGCATATCATAAGCCCCCGTTGCTAAAACAACATTTTTTGCACTGTAGGTTTCATTGATTACCCAAAAATTATCATTAAAGACAAGTGTATCCACCTTTTCTTTTACAAATTTTGCCCCGTAGGACATATCATTGCATACTCTTTGTGCGTCGACTACGCCCCCATCTATGCAAATATATTCTCTTTTTTTTGCATCTGGAGTAAGTTGTGAATATAAATCAGTCGGAATTTTTTGCAGTGAAAGTTGTGTCTTTTGTTTATATACATGCAAAGCTTCATCGTCCGCTTCATCTTTGGCAATATGCGTCAGTGGAGCTTTTGTAAATGCATGAGAGAAATTTTTATCATAAAAATCATACGAATATACAAATGCAGAGTGAAGCATTTCTTTAAGCTCGCCTGCTTTTGAAAATTTTGGAGATATAAAAGCACCTGCAGCACCGCTTCCGCCTCCTGCAATGCCCTCTTGGTCAAAAAGAATAACGCTTTTGCCCTCTTTTATAAATTCATATGCCACGCTGCAGCCGTTAATGCCGGCTCCAATAATGGCAACATCATACATTTATATACTTACTTCTTTGATATCGGCAATTTTAAGGATGCTTTTATATATGGATGCCACAAGTGCTTTACGATTATTTTTGACTTTTTCATCTTCTGCATTGACCATAACAGTGTCAAAAAATGTATCAAGTTCAGGTTTGAGTCCAAGGAGTGCATCAAGTTCTTCTTCATAACTCTCATAACTCTTTGATGTTACTTCTT
Source organism: Sulfurimonas sp. (assembly GCA_027044845.1). Taxonomy (GTDB): domain Bacteria; phylum Campylobacterota; class Campylobacteria; order Campylobacterales; family Sulfurimonadaceae; genus Sulfurimonas. The sequence continues at coordinate 1,840 of JALUBM010000089.1, read as the reverse complement.
TATACTTTTTATACAATATTCTTTCAGCTTCATCTTCAAACAGGCTTTCATCTACAGATAAATCAGTATTTAAATCGATGTCTTTCGTAATATTTGCCACACGTTTAAATGTAGAAGAGACTTCATCAAAATCTTCTGAATTTACCAAACTGTTAAGTGCTTCAATTTTACGTCCAAGTGCTAAAAGTTCTCTCTCTCCTGATGCCAAAACAGCTTCTATAATAGAAGGATTTACTTTATAATATCTTTTAATACGCTCTATTATAAAATTTTCAAGCTTTTGTAAATCTATCGCATCATAATTTTGAGAGAGTTCTTTCAATGTCTCTACGATGTCAAATTCAAAACCATATTCATTGACAATGCGAATGATTCCGTTTACCGCACGACGTAGTGCAAACGGGTCACGTGAACCTGTAGGAATTTCATTCACACTGAAAAGTCCTAACAAGGTATCTAGTTTGATACTCATGGCTACTATGGCACTTAGAGGGGTTGATGGCAGTTCACTCTCTTCACCATCAGGCAGATACTGCTCTTTTATCGCCAAGGCAACCGTATCACTCTCATCTGCTTCTTTTGCGTAGTAGTACCCCATAAGCCCTTGAAGTTCCGTAAACTCATAAACCATTTCACTCATCAAATCGGCTTTTGCAAGCTCTATAGCTCTATTTAAATCTTCTTGCTTTGCATTCGGCTTATACATTACATATAAAACATTGGCAATATTTTCTTCACGTTTTATTTTATCAGCTACACTGCCGAGTCCTTTAAAAAAGGCAACTTTTTCCAGCCCTTTTGTACTCAACCCGTTTTTTAAGTCATTATCATAAAAGAAAAGAGCATCTGCCAAACGCGGACGAAGTACTCTCTCGTTTCCTGCAATTACTTCAGAAAAATCATCTGTGAAAGCATTTGAAACCACTACAAATTTGTTAATGAGCTTCCCATCTTTAAATACAGGAAAATAACGCTGATGCTCTTTCATAGAAGTAATGATGACTTCAGGAGGCAGACGCAAGAACTCTTCATCAAATGAGCCTAAAAGTGCTGTAGGATTCTCTGTTATGGCAACAACTTCGGCAAAAAGGTCTTCATCTATCTCAACATTTACACTGTTACCTTTTTCAATATTTTTGATGTCAGAGAGTATTTTTTCTTCTCTCGTCTGTTGAAAAAGCGTCACACCGCCGTTTTTAAGCGTCTCAAAATACTCCTTTGCCCCTTCAATCGCTACAGGGTTAAAGTTTGCAATGCGATGCACACGGGTCGTTTTTGAAGAGTCAATGCCATACATATGCATAGGAACAAGCGTATTATCCAACTGCACATTTATCCATCTAACAGGGCGAATGAAGCTTTCATGCAGACTTCCCCAACGCATAGATTTTCCAAAATCAAGAGACTTCAGCCATGTATGTATGATCTCAGGGAGTAATTCGCCCGAAGGTTTTCCTGCTACATCTTTTTTATAATAAAGTACCTCTTTCCCGCCTTTGTCCGCAGTAGAAAGTTCTTCTAAAGAAACACCGCATTTACGAGCAAAACCTTCAGCTGCTTTGGTAGGCTCGCCGTCTTTGTAAGCAACTGCCAAAGGTGCACCAAAGAACTCTTCTACACTATCATCTTGGCGAGTTTTAAATTCTCTGTGCCACATCACCAAACGACGGGGCGTATAATAAAATTCAAAATCACTTAAAAGTGAATGTTTTTCTAAAACAGCAGCATATTTTTTCTCAATATTTTTCATCTCTTTTAAGAGAGGCACTGCCGGAAGCTCTTCAACACCGATTTCAATTAGTAATGGTTTTAACATATTTGGACTCTTTATTTTATAAAT
>JALUBM010000088.1 GCA_027044845.1 Sulfurimonas sp. | reverse complement strand
ACGAAATACACACCAGAGATAAACCTTAATGTCAATGGAATTATATCATTAGTAGGAAAATCGTATCCTGAAAATACTTTTGAATTTTATGCACCTATGATGGAATGGATGGAACAATATTTTGAGACAGATTCAGCCGAAAAAACAGTAATAAATATGGAAATTATTTACTTTAATTCAAGTAGCTCAAAACTCTTTTTTGATTTTTTCGATTTACTTGAAGAAAATAGTGAAGAAAATAATATTGAAATAAATTGGATTTATGATGAGGAGAATGAGAGTGCAGAAGAAGCAGGTGAAGACTTTATAGAAGATTTTGAAGATTTAAACATTAACCTTGTCCAAAAATGAAAGCAGAGGACAACAAACTTATAAATGAACTTTTGACCCTTCAAGAGAACTTTGGATTAACTACCAATAAACTTATAAAAGACATTAAACGTCAAGATAAGATAATGGCTCGTTCAGACAAACGCCAGCGTCAAGAGTATGATGAACTTCAACAAAAACTTGAAGAAGTTAAAGTCCTTGAAAAAGCACAAAAAGACCTTTTAGATTCTTTTATTAAGCTTATTGCAGGTGCTATTGACGCAAAATCAAAATACACTGGTGGACACTGTAATAGAGTGCCACAACTTGCTGTAAAACTCACAAAAATTGCAAGTGAAAGCAATGCAGAGGCTTTTAAAAATTTTAGTATTAAAAATGATGATGAAATGAGGGAAATCAGTATTGCATCATGGTTGCATGATTGTGGAAAGGTGATAACTCCAGAGTATGTTGTCGATAAAGCTACAAAACTTGAAACTATCTACAATCGTATTCATGAAATCAGAACTCGTTTTGAGGTACTTCATAGAGATAAAACCATAGAAGCATTAAATAAAAAACTTGCAGGTGAAGATTCAAAGAAAGTAGATATATGGCTTGAAAAAGAACAAAACCAACTGCAAGAAGATTTTGCATTTTTAGCAAAGGCTAATCTAGGTTCAGAGTTTATGAGAGATGAAGACATTGTGAGAATTGAAGAAATTGCGAGTAAAACTTGGGTACGAAACTTTGATGACACACTTGGTCTTGCTCACGAAGAGAAACAAAGAGTTCTTCAAGAAAATTCTACAACTCCTCAAGTAGAAAAAATTCTTGATGATAAACTTCGCCATATTATACCTAGAGAAGATTTTGATTATGAAGAGTATGAAAGACTAGGGTTTAAAACAGCTGTTCCTGAAGTTTTATATAATCTTGGGGAACTCTATAATATGAAAACAAAAGCAGGTACTTTAAGCTGTGAAGAGCGTTATAAAATACAAGAACATGTCATTATGACAATTAAAATGCTTGGACAACTCCCATTTCCCGAATATCTTAAAAATGTACCGCTTTATGCGGGTTCTCATCATGAAACACTTATTGGCACTGGGTATCCAAAACAACTAACAAAAGAAGATATGCCAATTCCTGCAAGAATAATGGCTATCGCCGATGTGTTTGAAGCACTAACGGCATCAGACAGACCTTATAAAGAGGCAAAAACGTTGTCACAATCTGTTAAAATTCTCTCATTTATGGCAAAAGATAAACATTTAGACCCAGATATATTTAAACTCTTTTTGAGTAGTGGACTCTATTTGGAATATGCAAAAGAGTATTTGAAACCAGAACAAATAGATAGTGTAAAGATTGAAGAATATTTAGCATAATAAAAGTCAATATTTAAAGTGGGAATATATCAGTG
>JALUBM010000087.1:6796-8104 GCA_027044845.1 Sulfurimonas sp. | reverse complement strand
GAGAGTATAGTTAATTTTTTCAGCAATTCTAGCATGAGAAAAACCTTTTTGTTTGATGTAATACTCTGCAGTAGCTGCGTTTATTATAAATACATCCACTGTTTTGTTTTTTAATTTAATAAAACCTTCTTGTACCGAGTCCACCTGTGTAAAAAAGAGATGAGGATATTTCTTTTGCATATACTCACTTACGGCATAATTTTTTACTATTGCAATCTTTTTTGCTTTGAGAGAATTTTTAATATCAAGATATATACTCTTGTCATCCATGCGACTTACAATAACAGTAGGGACGGAAAAAATATTTTTTGATGTAAAGTTAAGATATTTTTCTCTCTCTTTTGTTTGGGTAACTGCACTGTACATGTCAGCTTTATGCTGTTTCATTTTTTCTACAGCTTCAGTCCAATTTTTTGATGCTACAGGAATAAATTTTATCCCTGTACTCTGTGCAATAATTTTTAATAAATCAGCAACTATACCACTATGTTGTCCTACAGCATTTTGCCACTCAAAAGGTGCCCAGTCAGAATCATAAACATACGAAATAGGCTGTTTTTTATTAAGCCACTCCTGCTCTTTTTGAGTAAAGTCTAAACTATTTTCATAATATCGCTGCGAAGCATTTAAAACCCAGTTCGTTTCAAGTGAATAGAGTGCTTTCTTTGGGATTTTTGTAAATCCTTTATTGAAAAGGTTGATTTTCTTTTGGCTATAAGATATAGCACATATATCGCTCGCTATGCTATATTTGTTTAATTGTTTAATCTTATGATGTAGTCGTTTTTGAATAAGAAAACTGTTGATAGCTAAAGCATCATCATAAATAGCCATTACCTTATGTGCAAGGAGTGCATTTACGAGATTGGCATAAGTATCAAATGAGTAAATTTTTGTATTTGGAAATTCCTTTTTTAAATCTTCTTTATAATCATTTCCAATAATACCGATAGATTTTATAATCTTCATATTGTTTTGAAGTGCAAAAATACCTGTATGCGTTTTGTAAAAAATTTTAGAGGCTTTCATCCAATTATCATAGGGATCCGTTCCGAGAAAAAAATCTACTTTTTTACCTTTTACAAGGTCTAATGCATTATCCCAAGTTTTTCCATTAATAAATATAATTTGTGTTTTATTGGCTTTCCCCCAAGCTCTCCATATATCAACAAGAAGTCCATATGCTTTTTGATCGCTTGCATAAGAGAATGGTGCATAATCTGGATCATAAGAGACTTTTATGGTTTGTTGTGAAGCTAAAAGAATATTACAAAAAAATAAAATTAAAAATAAAATTTTATAGAGCAT
>JALUBM010000087.1:2910-6786 GCA_027044845.1 Sulfurimonas sp. | reverse complement strand
TCCTAATGGTTCCTGTTTATAGTATATATTCTCAATCTAACAAGTAGACATCATCAGATTTTATCCAATGAGTGTAACTTTTTGGCTATGAATGAAAATTATGACACAAACTATCTTAAAGTTTCACATATAAGTACAACAAATGTCTCTTTTTATCCGTCTAAGCTGAAGTGAAATGGAGGTCTGCATACTCTGTTATACATGTTTTTTTAGTATAAATTAATTTTGTATTTCTTTTTGATTTGTTATTTGTTGTAAGTAATTTGAAATATTTATAAGTGAAAATGTGACTAAAAAAATCATTAATCCTGGGAAAAAACTTACCCACCATGCAATTTCTACGACATCTTTTCCGCCACTGAGTATTGTTCCCCAGCTCATCTGTGGAGCAACTATTCCCAAACCTAAAAAGCTTAATCCTGATTCTGCGAGAATAGCACCTCCGACACCAAAAGTAAAACTCACGAAATAAATCGGAGCCAAAATCGGAGCATAATATTTAAAGAGAATTTTGAATTTACTTACCTTTGCAATATTAAGAATCTTAATATAAGGCTGTGAAGTAATTTTAAAACTCTCCGAACGTATCAGCCTTGCTGTTGTCATCCATCCAGTAATAGATATAATAATGATTAAAACCAAAGCTGAAGCATTTACGTAACTTATAAGAGCAAGCAGCAAAAAAAATGTTGGAAAAGTCAAAAACAAATCTACTATTATTACAAATATTTTGTCTATACTTCCTTTAAAATACCCAGCCATTGAACCAAGTATTAATCCAATAAATGAAGCGATAAAAGCACTTCCTACACCAATTATAAGTGAGACCTGCCCTCCAGCAATAAGACGTGCTAAAATATCTCTGCCCAGTCTGTCTGTACCTAACGGATGTGTCAAGGAAGGTGATAAAAGAATTGATTTTGCATCCAATGTATAGGGACTAATATGGTAAATATCTAACCCAAAAAAAGAAAATAAAAAAATAAATATAAGAATAAATATACTGAGTTTAGGCATAAAACTATTGTTTAATGCCTAAGAGTGTCTGCATCATTTGATCAACAGTAGTAATAACTTTTGCTGCAGCACCATAAGACGTCTGATACTTTATAAGATTCGTCATTTCTTCATCAATATTAACTTTTGTTACAGAATCATATTCTAGTTGTGTAGCATTAAATTGCGTTGAAACTGTTTCATTATCGGTAATAGCTGCAGCTGCAGTGCTTCCGACATATGTACTTGTAATATCAAACATACCATATAAAGTAGTATTATATTTATTATTAGCAACTTGAAAATCATACGATTCATATTGATTTTGAACCATATCTAATGCTACCCTATTGTCACCAGCATTTGAAGAATATCCTGCATGTAAAGTTGTTGGATTATTACTAAAATCTTCATTTAATTTTATATCTTTTGCATTTTTACCATCAAAATATCTACCAAGACCAATTGCACCTGCAAAATTCGTTCCTGAAGCGAATTTGCCATCTGGTAAATTATCAACAACAGCAAAAGTATAGCCTTTAGATGCAGCATCTGCATCCATATTAAGTTCTAAGGCTGTATTACCATCTGCATTTTGTGCGTAGTTAAACTTTACATAATCGTCAATATCATCATTTGCATTATTATCACCGTTATCATCTTTATTTTCTGTTATCTGCCCTTGTATAGAATTCGACCCACTAGCTCCAGACATAGTTGTAGAAGAATCAATGTTTATGCTTCGTTTTGCAACTTCATTTCCATCAATATCATACACAACCATATCAAAAGAACCAGTTTTTACATTCAGATTTGAACTAACTAAAGAACTGTTAGGATCCAAATTAATATTATTAGATGTCATTTTTTTTCTCGCACTTTTTGCATAAAGATTATTTGTAGATTCTATTAAACCTTTTGCAAAAGCATCTAAATCTGATGAAGCAGTTTGTAAAGTACCATCTGTTGGCATTCCACTAGTTGTATCAATGGCAGCACCTCGAAGTTTTAAAAGAGCCCCTACTTTTCCACCATTTATTTTTTCTTCCATAGGAATAAGTGTTCCATCTTGTCTTTCATAAGAAACTTTATAAAAGCCATATTTATTGTCTGCCTTGGAAACTTTCAAGGGATGAAATGTATTTCCATCCACTATATTAAAGCCATTCACACTTAACGTATAACTTCCTGTACGTGTATTAGAATTACTGTCAATTTGAATATTTGACTGAATCTGTCCTTGTTTGACTTTTGCACCAATCAACTTAGAAAGGCTTCTCTCAATTACATTACGTTTGTCTCTTAAATCACTCGCTGTAAACCCACCTCCAGATTCAGCAGTATTAATTGAAACATTTAAATGAGCTAATTGTTTTGCCAAATCATTTACTTCATTCACATTTACACCAATCTGGTCATTTACCTGTTTTTGTAAATTTAAAATTTGCCCTTGTGTTTTAGTGATATGTTTACTCAACGTCTTAGTTTGCTGAGCTAAAGCTACTTTGGCCGAATCATTATTTGGATTATCCGCAAATGTTTGCCATGAATCATTATACTTAGACAAGTCTGCCTTTATACCTACACCATCAATTTCTGGAAAATACGTAGAGAGTTCTTCCAGTGTTTGTCTTTTAAGGTCACTATTCTCTTTATCTGCAGATACACTACTATATCTATCAAATACAAAATTATCAAACACTCTTTCAATATCTTTGGTTTCTGCTCCATTTCCAATATTACCCGCACTTGTAGATAAAGGTGTTGCAGCTGCAGTAACTACTCTTTGACGGGTATATCCTTCATTTTCTGCATTGGAAATATTGTGTCCTGTAGTATTGATACCCACTTGTGCCGTACTTAAACCGCTGTATCCAATACCAAGTGTATTAAAAATTGAGCCCATCTTAAACTCTTACTTCTAATATCGTAGACTCTTTTGAGGCAACTTTGTTATAACCTTGCATTTCTGTCGGTACAAGTCTTTCCAAAAAAGTATTGTATAGATTACTCACTACAACAACTAATCTTGCATAATTTTTATTCACTTCTCTTAATTCTGATAATTTCATTTTAAGATTATCAAGTAAATGATGCTGCGTTTCATTTAATAGTTGAGGAAGTTCTACATCTGGATGAGATGTCATTAAAGAAGAAATCTCATAATCTATCATCGCTTTTTTTGCTTCAAAACTTTTAAGTTTCTCTTCTTTTATTGAAAGTCTTTCAAATTGATAATCATGTTGAGCTTTTTTAATATCTTCTATATCTGATTTTGTAATTAAAATTAAATCTTGTAAATCTTGTAAAGCATTTTCTAAATGATGACTCAACATGTCATACTCCTGTTATTTTATTTCTAAAGTAACTCATCTGCCATTTTTTTAGATAATGCAGACAAATTTACCTTGTAATTTCCCGAATCTATAGACTCTTTTAACGCTTCTACCTTACTGCTTTTTTGTTCTGTTGCAGTTGCCGAAGCACTCCCTTTTTTTTGTGTCGTTGAAGCTGTATTATTTGCATAAACACCGCCTACTACTGAATTATTTACTCTTGAAATCATAATTCATCCTTTCGTTTAATTCGTTAATTTTTATCTCTATAACTACATCGACAAAAACAGTAGTTTTTTAAATTAACTTGATGAATTCTTTTGAGATAAATAGTTATAAAGCATTTGAGAAAATCCAAAACTTCCCGCACTTGCTTTAGAGAGTTCATCTCTATACATAGACTTATATATTTTATCTCCTGGGTCATTCTGAGATGAAAAAAGATTTTTATCATCTTTCATTGAATTATCCATCAACATTTTCACAATAACAGCTTCAAAAGCATCTGTTTGTTTTCGTAAAGCTTTATTATCTGTATTCTTGT
>JALUBM010000087.1:0-2900 GCA_027044845.1 Sulfurimonas sp. | reverse complement strand
CCTTATTATCCGTCACCATCTGTGCTTTTGCATTCATAGCATTCATTCCATAACTCATTATATCACCTTCAATTCAGCAGAGATACTACCCGCACTTTTCATAGCTTCAAGTATAGATATAATATCCCTAGGTAAAGCTCCAAGTTTTTGTAAAGAACGCACAAGATTTGCCACCGTCGTTGTACCTTTTTTTGTATATACTGCATCTTCATTCAGACCAATAACTAGATTATTATCAACACTCATTGAACCCTTAGGCTTTAAAAGCTTTTTTTGTTCAACAATCTTAATGGTAATATCTCCATGTGTTAAGACCACTGGTTTAAGTTCTATATCTACCCCAGCAACAATAGTTCCTGTTCTCTCATTGATAATTATTTTATCTTTAGGATGATAGTTTATATCTATATCTTGTACCTCTGCTAAAAACTCTATCATAGAACGGTTTTTAGGACGTTTCAATTTTATACTTCTTGAATCCATTGCTACTGCAACCTGAGTATGATAAAAGTTATTAATAGCTTTTTGAATATTTACGGCATTTTGAAATCCTGATTCTTTTAAAGAAAGTGTTGCATATTTCTGATGGAAAAGATCAATATTTATTTCTCTTTCAATAAAACCACCGTTGAAAACAATACCAGCTGTTGGATGAGATTCACTTCCCGCACCTCTTGAATTAAGTCCACCGATACTTACCGCACCTTGTGCTAAAGCATAAATTTTTCCATCAACCCCTTTTAAAGGCGTCATTAAAAGTGTCCCGCCCTCTAACGATTTGGCATCACCAATAGAAGAAACTGTTACATCAAATTTATCACCCTGTCGTGCAAACGGCTTCATAGTAGCTGTCACAACAACAGCGGCAACATTTTTAGATTTAATATCAATAGGATTCATGTCTATATTCATTGTTTTAAGCATATTGGCTATAGACTGCAATGTAAATTTTGAGGTTGTTCCGTCTCCTGTCTTTTTCAAACCAACTACAAGAGAATAACCAATAATTTGGTTCTCTCGCACTCCCACTATATTTGACACATCAGATATTCTTGTTGCATTAAGCGTCGATAAAAAAAGTAAAAAAAGTAAAATATATTTCATTGTCAATCCTTACATGTAAGCAAGAGGTAGCAAATTTTATTCCATATTTTTACTGACTAAATAAGTTAACGTAGTATTTCCAAATTTTTTTGCTTTTTTCAGCTGATATATGCCTATATTTTGAGGAATATTCAGTCCACTCATGTGTTCAATGATAATCATCTGTACATGAAACACAGAAAGTTCCTGAATAAGTTGCATCGTTTTTTCATAAATATCTTCCATCCCTTCTCGTATGCTAAAAGGAGGGTCAATATAAAAATATGCTTTCTCTTTAGAGTTTTTCAATTTTGAAACTACCTTATAAATATTTAAAAAACTATCTCCTGCAAAAACTTCACAGGCACTGGGGTCAGTTTGTGCTATATTTTGTTTTAATGTTTTTAAAGCATTTGAGTCTTTTTCCATAAAGTATACTTTTTTTGCTCCACGACTCAATGCTTCAAGACCTATAGAACCACTTCCCGAAAACACCTCAACAAAATTTGCATCAATAATATCAAACTGCAATGTGTTAAAAAAAGACTCTAGCACTATTGATTTTGAACTTCTTGTTGTCATTTTTGAAGGTAATAAAAGCTTTTTCCCTTTATATTTTCCTGCAATTATTTTTTTACTTAATTGTTTATTTTTCATAAAATGTCTTCACTGCTCTTAATATGTTTTCCTGATACTCTTGTGTTAATGATTCAATTCTCTTTTGCAGTATTTCAAAATCCATAGTTTCTAATGAGTTTTCATCTTCAATGACACTATTTGTACTTTTGGGATACAACTCATTATATTTTTTTTCCAATGCCAAAATAAGCTGTGACTTTGAAAAAGGTTTTAATAAATCCGCTTCCTTTTTATTTGAAATATAGAAGCATCTATTTTCATTTAAGCACTCTTCATCTCTTATGATGATATTGCTCCTTTTAGATGAGCTTAGATACTTTGATAAAAAAAGTTCCAGTGATTTTTGTAAAAGTGGAGATTGACATTCAACAGCTACTCTCATAAATTTATCCTCTCATATAATACTCAAGTGAGTATTGCAAATCTTCATCTAAATCTTCTAAACCAAGCATCCATTGTACATATGCCCTGTCGTTGAAAACGATCTCTTCTATATATTTTCCCATATATTTTCCAAATATAAACTTTTCTAAAAGTACCTTTTGAAAACTCAATGCTTTCATTTCATCAATAGTTGCATAATCCAGCAAGTACTCAAACAGCAATTGTGTCATCAAAACATCACCCAATGCTTTATCGGTACATAGAGCATCTTTGATTCCATATTTTTGTTTTGCAGCATCCTCTCGTCTATAAAGTTTCAATTCATATCGTAAAAATTCCAAAGAAAACAGTTCACACTCTTTTATAAGATGTTTTGTCACTTTACGCGTATCTATAATATCACCCTGCCAATCTAAACCAGCACCATTAAGCTTTTCTAAATCAAATTTTGCATTATGGGCTATTAAAGTATTATCAGCATTATTATTTTGTTTCAAAAAACTATATACTTTACTCTCTATAAATGATTTTTTATCCTGAATCATTTCATTAGTTATATGATGGATGGTTGAAGCTAACGGTGGTATTTTTTTCCCTTCATTAATAAACTCATATATTAAATCATCTACATGCAACAATGCGATAGAACAAATAACATCACCTACTTCAATTCCTGTTGTCTCAACATCTATAAATATCAACATTTACTTATCCTTACTTTTTTGCACTTCATGTTCAAAGCAATAAAAGAAAAATATCCAGCACTTAAAATAAATAAATATAATAAATAGATA
>JALUBM010000086.1 GCA_027044845.1 Sulfurimonas sp. | reverse complement strand
TAAAAAATATGGCTTAGTTTGGGATGCTGAGCGTGAACCAGAAAAAGTTGTACTTGATTGCGAAAACTCTTTACCTATTTTAAAACATATTACTTCAAAGACTATAAATACCTGCGATAGTGAAGATAATATTTTAATTGAAGGGGATAATTATCATGCTCTTTCTGTATTAAACTATACACATAAAAATAAAATTGATATTATCTATATAGATCCACCGTATAATACTGGCGAAAAAGACTTTAAATACAATGACTCATATGTTGATAAAGAAGATTCTTATAAACACTCGAAATGGCTTTCATTTCTTGAAAAAAGACTAAATATTGCAAAAGAAGTTTTAAGTAAAGATGGAGTTATTATTGTTCATATTGATGAGCATGAGGCTAGTAACTTACACCTTTTACTTTCAAAAGTTTTTGGTGAAAACAATAGTTTAGGAACTATAATTTGGAATAAAAAAAATCCAAAAGGTGATAGTAAGGGGGTATCAGTGATGCACGAATCTGTTCTCTGTTTTGCAAAAAATAAAGAGAGATTCCTATCTCTTAAAAATGTACTAAAAAGAAAAAAACCAAATGCAGAAGCAATTTTACGAAAAGCAACACAACTTTTTAGAAAAATTGGAAGTACTGTTATCCCTGATGATGTAAAAGAGGTTATAAAACCATTTAAATATCCAAAAGAGACACTTAAAGATTTTGAAGTCACCTATGGTTTAGAGTTAGTAAATAAAGAGTTTCAAAATTGGCTTAACAAGCAAGAGTTTTCAAACGGTGAAAAAGCATATAAGTTTATTGATAAAAATGGAGATGTATATCGTGGTGTCTCTATGGCATGGCCAAATAAAAAACAAGCTCCTGATGATTATTTTATTCCGTTAATCCACCCAAAAACTAACAAGCCATGTCCTATACCTGCAAGAGGTTGGAGAAATCCACCTGCTACAATGCAAAAACTATTAAATGATGATTTAATTTTATTCGGAGAAGATGAAAAAAAACAGCCAGAGAGAAAATATCTTTTAAAAGAGAATATGCTTGAAAATACAAACTCACTTTATGAAAATGGGAATAGTGACGATGCATTATTTTCTGATATGAATTTAGATTTTGCTTATCCTAAACCAGTGAGTGCAGTTCAATACCTCATATCTTCTATTTATCCTCAAGCTAAAATTATATGTGACTTTATGGCTGGTAGCGGTACTACTGCTCATGCAGTGATGGAGCTAAATAAACTAGATGATGGAAATAGGAAATTTATATTATGTACAAACAATGAAAACAATATCTGTACAGATGTCACTTATCCAAGAATAAAAAAAGTGATAAATGGATACAAGAATCTAAAAAAAGAGGATATAGATGGCTTGGGAGGTAACTTACAATACTTTAAAACTTCTCTTTTAAAAAAATCAAATAATAGACATCAAACAAAACTAAATCTTACTAATAAGTGTGCTGATATGCTTTGTGTAAAAGAGAATATATTTAACTTAGAAACAAGTAGAGATGACTATAAGATTTATTTATCTCATGATAAAACAAAATATTTATGTATTTACTTTCCTGCCATAGATGATAGCTTTGATGAGTTTATAGAAGAATTAAAGAATATAGATTCTGACAAAAAAGTATATATGTTTTCTGATGATTTAAATATTGATAAAGAATTATTCAAAGAACTTAACAATTGCAGGATTGAAGCAATACCTCAAAAAATACTTGATATTTATAAAC
>JALUBM010000085.1 GCA_027044845.1 Sulfurimonas sp. | reverse complement strand
GTAAAAGAATTAGCAGAAGTAAGTGATGACATTTTTGAAAAAATTCTTAAAAGTATTACATTAAAGAATACAAAAAATTATTATAATAATGTACACAAGCCACAACAGAACAAACCATTTATTGCAGGAGAAAGCAGAGTAAACTATGCAGGGAGAGTCTTCGATGAGACAGAAATGCAATATTTAGTAGATAGTTCACTCGATTTTTGGCTTACATATGGTGACTACTCTAAAAAGTTTGAAAAACAACTCTCTACATACTTAAATGTTAGATGGAGTTTTTTAGTTAACTCTGGAAGTAGTGCTAATTTACTTGCATTTTATGCGTTAACTTCACCACTCTTAAAAGAGAGACAAGTAAAAAGAGGTGATGAGGTTATAACTGTTGCTGCAGGTTTTCCGACAACTGTTACTCCAATAGTTCAGTATGGTGCTATTCCCGTGTTTGTTGATATGGAGTTAAGTAGTTTTAATGTTGATGTTACTCAATTAGAAAAGGCCTTTTCTTCTAAAACTAAAGCTGTTATGATAGCACATACTTTAGGTAACCCTTTTAATATTAGAGCTGTTAAAGAGTTTTGTGATAAACACAATCTTTGGTTGATTGAAGATAACTGTGATGCACTAGGATCAACTTATGAAGATAGGCTAACAGGAACATGGGGAGATATAGGAACCAGTAGCTTTTATCCTCCTCATCACATGACAATGGGTGAAGGTGGTGCAACTTATACAGATAATCCACTCCTTCAAAAGATTATGCTAAGTATGAGAGATTGGGGGAGAGACTGCTGGTGTGAAAGTGGTGTTGATAATACTTGTGGTTCTAGATTTTCTAAAAGCTTTGGCTCTTTACCAAAAGGGTATGATCATAAGTATGTTTACTCTCATTTCGGATTTAATCTTAAAGTTTCCGATATGCAAGCAGCAGTTGGTGTAGCACAACTTGAAAAATTTCCATCTTTTGTTGCTATAAGAAAACAAAATTTTAAAAAACTTTATGATGGACTTCGAGATTTAAAAGAGTTGATACTTGTTCAAACACAAGTAAACTCTGATCCTAGTTGGTTTGGATTTTTGATGTTACTCAAAGATAATCTCAGCTTTACTCGAAATGAAATAGTACAATATTTGGAAAGTAATAATATTCAAACAAGAAATCTTTTTGCAGGAAATATACTACGACATCCACTATTTGAGAGTTTGAGTGAAAATGATGATTATAGGGTCATAGGTAAGCTAGTAAATACTGATAAAATTATGACTGATGCATTTTGGATTGGGGTGTATCCAGGTATGCAAGATGAAGCTATTGAGTATATGATTAAAAAAATTCGGGAGTTTATTGATGCCAGAAGCTAGTCAACTGTTTTCGATTTGTATGCCTACAAATAATAGAGTTGAGAGTCTCAAAGAGGCATTACCTGATTTAATAGCTAAGATACGTAAACATAAGATAAAAATTTTTATACATGATAACTGTTCCACTGATGGAACAGAAAATTATATTGATGACTTAAGAAAAGACTACCCTTATATTATATATCATAAAGCAGAAAAATATAGAGAATCAGACAGAAATATGCAAAGAGCACTTTTGATGAGTGATACAAAATATAGACTTTTACTGGGCGACCATTATATATTATTTGATAATTTTTCAATAGATATTATACTTAAATCCTTAAATAGCCATCAAAATTTTGATGCAGTAATATTGCATTATAGAAAAAGGCTCATGTGTAGA
>JALUBM010000084.1 GCA_027044845.1 Sulfurimonas sp. | reverse complement strand
ATCAAAATTATAAACGATAGGAACATGAAGATTTTTAAATAACGGAACAAAATTTTCTGTATAATCTTCTCTTTGAATATAAATTGGCTTTCCACCCGATGCCAAAGAATCTAATACCGCTTGTGGTGATGCAGTGATCACAATTTTACTCTGCATTATCATTGTATCATACTCTTCAAATTCAAAATAATTAGCAAATTTCGTTTTTAACATTTCTTCATAATCTAAAAAGTAATAAAATCCTAATTGTAAATACGGTTCTAAATCTTCTACAAAATCAAGATGTTTTTCTAAATCTTTTTCATAATCATCATCTCCAAAAAAGTAAGAAATCTCAACTGTTTTTTCTTTACATGTGAAGTATTTATCGGCGACCGTAATAGCTTTGCAAATTCCTTCACCCTCTAAATAAGGAGATATTACAGACTCATTTTCTACTTTTACATCATCTTTTTTATCACTAATCCTTACAAATTTTGAAAAATAATTCCGCATATCTTCAAGCATAATGGGATTTGCTTCTTCTGAATCAAAAATCAATTTATCGCCATGATGTGCAATTTGAGGAATATTTCTCACAACATCAATTCCCACACTTTGTTCAATCCCAAAATCATGTGCAATTTGGGCTATTCTATAATCACTTGTTAAAAGTGTAATATCTTCATCTTCTAACGCATTCATTATCGCAATAGCACGTCGAAACCTATCTAAGCCTATACGATGTCCAGTATGAACATAATAAAAAGTACGCATTATTTTTTTGCTGCCATTTTAATATATATGTGCAATATCTCTATTGCAGCTGGTGTAATTCCACTAATATTCATAGCAGCCTGAAGTGTTGGGGGAGAAAAAGCCGCTAACTTTTCTTGCACCTCTTTTGAAAGTCCACTCACACCCGTAAAATTAAAATCTTCAGGGATTTTTATTTTCAAATACTTTTTCATTCTTTCTATTTCTTGACTTTGCTTATCAACATAACGGGCATATTTTCCCTCTACCAGAATTTCATTTTTTATATATTCATCATAAGTATCAAGTTCAGGAACGATTGTAAGCATTTTTACAATATCGAAAGTTTTACGAGCAATAAGCTGTTGTGCAGTTGAAACATCTTTTAACGGTTGTTCATTTATAGACTCCAACAATGCATTAAATTCTTTATTTGGCGTAAATTTCATATCTTCTAAAAGTTTGGCACCTTCTCGTATTTGCCGTGCTTTTTTCTTTATTTTTTCATATTGTTCATCACTCACAAGCCCAAGTTCATGTCCATAATGCCCGAGTCTAACATCTGCAGACTCTTCACGTAAAAGCAATCTGTACTCTGCACGAGAGGTAAACATTCTGTATGGTTCATTCGTACCTTTAGTCACCAAATCATCAATCAGTACACCGATGTAAGCTTCATCACGGCGAAGCACAAGCGGTTCTCTGTTTTGCAATGCCAAACCTGCATTAATTCCTGCCATAATTCCCTGTGCCGCTGCTTCTTCATACCCTGTTGTCCCATTAATTTGCCCTGCTAAATACAAGCCTTTGATTTTTTTAGTTTCCAAAGAATGCTTGAGTTCACGCGGATCTACAAAATCATATTCTATAGCATATCCATAACGGACTATTTTTGCATTTTCCATGCCTTGTACAGAGTGGATCATTTCACGTTGTACTTCTGGTGGCAATGATGTACTCATACCATTTACATATATTTCTGTGTTGTCCATAGTTTGCGGTTCCAAAAAGAGATGATGTCGCTCTTTATCTGGAAATTTATCTATTTTATCTTCGATAGAAGGACAATATCTCGGACTTTTTCCTGCAATTTGCCCTGTAAAAAGAGGTGCTCTGTAAAAGTTGCTCTCTATAATTTTATGTGTCGTTTCATTTGTATAGGCAATATAACATGGCAACTGTTTTTTCTCAGCTTGAAATTTTTGCCTGTCTGTTCTAAAACTAAAAGGATTCGGCAATTCATCGCCGCCCTGCTCTTCCATAACGGAAAAATCAATACTTGAACTGTCAATACGGGCACATGTACCTGTTTTGAGACGTGCCATATTTAAACCACAATCATTTTTAAGTGAAATAGAAAGTCCTACACTCCTTTGTTCTCCGTATCGTCCGCCCTCTTGCTGTACCTCGCCTACATGTATGATACCGTTTAAAAATGTGCCTGATGTGATAATGACCTTTTTTGCTCTGTATTCATTTAAAAGTGTTGTGACAACACCTTTTATTTCCTTACTCCCAAGAGTATCTTCTACTATTAAAGACTCGACCGTATCCTGTGCCAAATCGAGATTTGGCGTATTTAGTACCGTGTTTCTTGCAATAACACGATACTTATCCATGTCAATTTGTGCACGGCTTCCACGCACGGCAGGCCCTTTTGTCTGATTGAGTATGCGAAACTGAATCCCTGCCTCATCCGTTATAAGTCCCATTGCGCCACCAAGGGCATCAAGTTCACGAACCAAATGCCCTTTTGCAAGACCACCTACAGCAGGATTACATGAAGTAGCTCCTACATTTTCTGCAAGCATCGAGACCAAAAGCGTTTTATTGCCCATACGAGCTGCTGCCAATGCAGCTTCTATACCCGCATGTCCACCACCTACTACTATTATGTCATAATTCATTGAAAAATCCATTCTATTATCTTAATGCGAATTTTATCATTTTTCAGTATCATTTGCATACTATAAAGTAAATTTCATAGACTTCTTTTAAAATAAGTACAAAATTATATACCTGAAATATGTATATATAATCCCAAAATTGAAGGAAGTTATGAATATAAATTAGACAGCCAATTCGTACGGAGAATAAAAAATAATGATACAAAAAGCAAATGAAGCGTATAATGCAGCTAATTATGAGACTGCATACGAACTCTACATACAACTAGCCGAGCAAGGCAATACAGATGCACAAACTTCTTTAGGTTATATGCATCAAATGGGGCAAGGCTGTGAAAAAGATGAAGCAAAAACACTTGAACTTTACACAAAGGCAGCTGAAGCAAAACAACCTTATGCACTTTTCAACCTTGGTATTTTATATGAGAACGGCGTTGGCGGAGTAGAACATGATATATTTAAAGCACATGAACTTCACATGCAAGCAGCAATAAGAGGTGTACCACCTGCCATGTATGAAGTAGCTTTAATGCTCGAACATGGACTTGGGTGTATGCAAAATTATTCCGAAGCAGCATTTTGGTATGAAGAGGCAGCAAAACGTGGACATATTCAAGCCTTTAATAATCTTGGAGCTTTATATAAAGAAGGACATGGAGTTATTCAAGATGATGCTAAATGTTTCCTTTGCTTTAAGCGTGCTGCAGATGGTGGACTTACGGAAGGACTCTATAATTTAGGTCTTTTATATGATCAAGGAATAGGCTGTGAAATGGATAATGATAAAGCACTTGATTTATGCAGAAAAGCTGCTTATAAAGGGCATGAAAAAGCCAAAGAAATTATCAAAGGTCTGCAAGAAGACGGCAAAATTGTATTTTAATACTGGTCTCTTTTGGGGCAGAGGAGGAACAAAGAAATGTTTACAGGTTTAATTAGGGAAGTTGCAAAAGTGAAAAGTTTTGTGGGTTCTACTCTTACTATCAAATCAAGATATAAAGCAAATATTGGTGATTCTATTGCTATTAACGGTGCTTGTTTGACCGTCGTAAAAGTTGATGCGGATGGTTTTTCAGTTGAGCTTTCTCCTGAAAGTCGAAAAATTTTAGCCATAGAAAACTATAAAAATGAAGTACATATTGAACCTGCTATGAAAATGGGCGATAGGTTGGAGGGGCATATTGTTCAAGGGCATATTGATACGATTGGAATAGTTAAAGAGATAAAAAATAATGGCAATTCTTATGATGTTTTTATAGAAGTGGACAAAAAATATATGCCATATATTGTACCAAAAGGTTCCATCACCATAGATGGTGTTAGCTTAACTATTAATGATGTCAATGCAAATAGTTTTAGACTTACCATCATCCCCCATACTATGAAAGAAACGCTCTTTAAAAACTACCGTAAAGGGAGTAAAGTCAATGTGGAAACTGACATGTTCGCACGCTACATGGCACATATAATCAATCATCAAAAATCAACTTCACTTTCTTGGAATGAAATTGATGCAATTAATGCAAGTTTTTAAGGCACAATAATCAAAAATCAAGTTTTAAAAGACACCTTTGGACACAACAATTTTAGAGAACTTCAAGAAGAAGGCGTAGATGCCATTTTAAATGGGCAAGATTTGCTTATGATACTTCCAACTGGCGGTGGAAAATCACTTGTCTATCAACTTCCAACTATGATGATGGATGGAATTACGATTGTTATTTCTCCTCTTATCGCACTCATGCAAGACCAAGTTCGTGCTTTACAAGCACAAGATATAGCTGCACAAATGATTAGCTCTGCACAGAGTTATGACGAGGTGCAAGATATCATTGCACTTGCTTATAACGGTGCTTTAAAATTTCTCTATTTATCTCCTGAACGCCTTAATAATGGACATACTATTGAGTTGCTTCGTGGTTTACATATAAACTTTTTTGTCATAGATGAAGCACACTGTATCTCACAATGGGGACATGAATTTCGAGATGATTACCGTGCACTTGGCAACCTTAAACACAATTTCCCAAACACGACAATAGCTGCTTTTACCGCGACTTCGACTGATAATGTTACAGACGATATACTTAGAGAATTACGTCTTGAAAACCCTCTGTTGCTCAAGGGAAAGATCTTTCGTAAGAATATCTTTATTTCAGCACAAAGGCGTATCAGTAACGGGAATGCACAACTAAAAAACTTTTTGGTAAGGCACCAAAATGAAAGTGGTATTATCTATGTAAGTTCACGTAAAAAAGCAGAAGAATTGAGTACGTTTTTAAATGTAAACGGGTACAAATCTTTGGCATATCATGCAGGACTTCCTCAACATGTAAGAGAGCAGAACTTCAAAATATTTGTCAATGATAAAATCAATATTATGGTTGCCACAATAGCCTTTGGAATGGGCATAGACAAAAGTGACATCCGTTTTGTGGTGCATATGAGCCTACCAAAATCTCAAGAGAATTATTACCAAGAGATAGGTCGTTCTGGACGTGATGGAGAAGATAGTGAAGTACTACTCCTTTTTAATGCTGGAGATATGACACAACATAAACGATTTTTAGCAGATATAACAAATGCAGAATACAAAGTACATCTTGATAAAAAAATAGATGAAATCTACAAATATGCAACAAGTGAAATTTGTTTTCATAAACAGTTAGCGGAATATTTTAATGACACTCTTGATGCATGTAAAAATCGGTGCGATAATTGTCTCAGCTCTAATGATAAACGCCAAAACATTACCAAAGAAGCACAAATGATTTTAAGCACCGTTTATAAAACAAATCAAGGCTTTGGAAAAAACTACATCATAGATGTTTTACGTGGTTCTAGTGAACAAAAGATTTTAGCTAATAAGGCGGATAAACTCTCTGTTTATGGCATTGGGACACAATTAAGTAAAAAAGAGTGGTTTGTCATTATTGAACGTCTTTTAGAATTGAAAATGTTAGCCCTCGGGGATTTTAGCGTTTTAAAGCTCACCCATGACGCCATAGAAGTTTTAAAATCACAAAAACTTGTAGATATAAAATCTTCAAGACTACAGATAAATATCAAAGAGAAGAAAATCAAACAAGAAAAAGAGTTTGATTATGATGAAGAACTGTTTGAAAAACTTCGTCAAAAACGATCAGAATTAGCCGCCGAACTCGGTGTGCCTGCTTACATAATTTTTGGTGATAAAACACTCAAACATCTTGCCAACGATATGCCAACAAACAAAGAAGAAATGCTTGAAGTAAATGGCGTGGGCGAAAAAAAATTCGCTCAATTTGGAAAACAGTTTTTAGAAGTCATTCGTTAAAATCAGTTTTACCTCTATATAATTTTCTTTTACTTCATAGGAAGATTTAAAGCCACGATACGTAGCTATCTTTTCTAAGTTAAGTGCCTCTTGCTCCCGTTCTACTATGACAGTAAGCATTTTTCCTTTATAACCATTCAACACTGACTTTACCTGATGCATCATATCTGGTATAGGAAGATTTCTTCGCGGATCTAGTGGCATATTTCTCGTATCTAAAATACCATTTTTAAGATTTTTTGGCACTTGGTATTCATCCATTAAACGTTTAGAAGAAGCTTTCCATTGTGCTTTTGACAAATCAGCAGGACCGAAAAGTGCACAATGACATGTCCCATATTCTGCGATTTCATCTTCAACAAATTCACAAGGACACATCATCTTTTTATCTAAAACGGTATCTCCGCAAGGTTCAAAACAAGGGCAGTATCGTTTACCAAATGTTGCTTCCATTTCGCAAAGATTACTTTTAAGATTGGTAGCCATCATCCAATTTGGGTTAATAGCATATCCTTTTTGCGTACAATACTTTTCCATCCATTTTTGCTGTTTTTTTGCTAATTTTTTATATTTAAAGTAGTCTTTAAAAAAGCCTATCATCATATTTATCATGAAAATTCCTATTTTTTGAAATTATATCCAATTTAAGAAGCAAACTCAGTCTTTAACTTATATTTTTATCACGAAGGGAGAGCATATGAGGATTACAAGATATTTTATGTTGCATATCTACACTTGCTACATTTAGAAGTTGCGTTTGAGAAGCTATGGTTGCATCTCGGTAGCCTTCTCCTGTGTTAAGATAAATATTAAAACCATTTTCATAGAGTGCCATACGTGTTTTAAATGCAATAGAGTATGTCGTAAGTATCCCTTCTTTTTTCATTGCGTTTGCGATATCTCTAAAATACTCTTTTGTCCAAAGAATAGGGTTTGTGCTTGGTGAAAAGGCATCCTGATAGACAATATCAAACTTATCTTTAAATCTTACAATATACTCTCTAGCATCTCCTAAAAAAAGTTCAATACGAAGCTGTTTATCTTCATACATTCCCTCTTGACTCAAAGTTGCAATAATATCTTTAAACAAAGTAAACTCTTGAGGATAAGAGAAGTATTCCAGTGAGCGTATAAGTCGCACATCAAGCTCAGGGGAGTAGATATTCAGCTTTGTTTCTGGTCTATTTTTACGGTAGTAAAGAACAGTTGCTAGTGTATTAAAACCTAAGCCATAACAAATATCCAAGATATTTATCTCCTCTTTTTCTAGCAATTTGAATGCGGGTATCACATGCTTTTTCAGCGATTCTTTAAGTGCTCCGTCTTTTGTAGAGTGATAATGTTCTTCATATTCTTTTGAATACGCTGTGAAAGAACCATCCTTACTCAGAGTAAGAGTATGAAATTCATCATCAAATTTCAAAGTCCATTGCCCCACATATTACACTTATTAAAATAAGTGCCTATTTTTAGGGGTCTATAAGTGGTGTTAAAATTAATTGACACTTTTTCGAACACTTCAAAATCAGGCAAAATGGTCAAAATTGGTTCAAAATTTTTACTTATATCCATTATCTCGCCATTTTTCAACTTCTTCAATACTGTATAAAATCATACCACCTTCAACCTCTTGCTTATATGGTAAAGGGTTCTTTCTTCTTCCACGATAACCTTGTTGTGCTGATTTACTCGCACCGTATATCTCTGTATATTCTTTAATAGTTATATATTTTTTAGATTGTATTTTTGCCATATGTTTTTGAATTTCTAAAACTTCTTGGTCTGATTGTTTTTTAAGTAAATCAAAATTTATATTTTGTTCTTTATCTTTCTCAATTTCTTCAAAGATTTTACTAAGAAATAATCTATCAGATTTGCTTACATAATCTAATCTAAATCTTTTACCTTTATATAGAAATGCTGGCTCTCTCTCAATAGACTTTTTTGCCATATCATCATCAAGTTTATCAACAGCATCAAATATTACCTGAGTTAAGTCTCTTTCTCTATTCATATTTTCTCTTCAAATTTTTTTGTATTCTACAACAAATGAAATAACATATGTATAAAGTCCATTATGTGAGACACGATGTCCAAGCACCGTGTCCAGAGCAATTTAACCTCTATAAATCTCTCTCAACCTACCTCTATCAAAATACCTATCCTTATAA
>JALUBM010000083.1 GCA_027044845.1 Sulfurimonas sp. | reverse complement strand
GCCTACATGTACCAAACCTACTTTTGTATCTATATTTTCAAATGCAGGAAGATTTAACGATTTGCTTTCATCAACTTTTTTTAATACAACACTATCAACTTTTTTTGAAATATATTGCATCAAGATTCTATAAAGCTTTTCTACTTCAATTGGTTTTTTTAGATGTTCTTGCATTCCTGCTACTTTTGTTCTTTGGACATCTTCTTTCATTGCATTTGCAGTAAGTGCAATTATAGGTATTTTTTTATCTATAGTACGCAATATTTCAGTGGCTTCAATACCTCCCATCACTGGCATTTGCAAATCCATAAAAATAAGCTCATACTTTTCAGGATGCTTTTTAAAAAGGTTTATTGCTTCTTGACCATTTTTAACTATATCTATTTTTATACCACTCTCTTCAAGTAACCCTACAAAAACTTCTTGATTAATTACATTATCTTCTGCAAGTAAGACATGCCCTCCATTTAATGTTTTTATATCCACTATTTGTATAGATTTTTTCTCTATATTTTCCTTATTACCTTTTGGTAAAGCTAGTTCAAATATAAAGTTACTGCCTATATTTTCTTGACTCTCTACCCATATTTTTCCGTCCATAAGTTCTATGAGTTGTTTAGAAATGGAGAGTCCTAATCCTGTCCCCCCATATTTTCTTGTAGTACTTCCATCTGCTTGAGTGAAGGCTTCAAAAAGTTTCGATTGTTGTTCTTTGGACAAACCTATCCCCGTATCTTGCACTTCAAATCTCATTACATCACCAGATTTATGTGATATTTTTAAACTAATTTCGCCTTCTTGAGTGAATTTTATTGCATTGTTAAGCAAGTTCGTAAGTACCTGTTTTATGCGTAAAGAGTCTCCATAAAAGACACAATTTTCATTATCCTTAGGTATATATATTACCTCAAATCTTAATCCCTTAGCAGTAGCATTGACACTTGCAATACTTTCTATCTCTTCTCTGAGATTATTTATATCAAAGTCTATTTTTTCAATATTTAATTTTCCTGCCTCTACTTTACTAAAATCAAGAATATCATTAAGTATTGTGAGTAAATTATTCGCACTTTTTTGTATCTGAGTAAAATAATGTTTTTGCTTCTCATCCAAATTTGTATGTAAAACAAGATGTAACATACCAATAATTCCATTCATAGGTGTCCGAATTTCATGACTCATATTTGCTAAAAATTGAGATTTGAGTTGTGTTGCTTCTTCAGCTTTCTCTTTCGCTATCTTTAGAGCTACTTCTTTCTCTTTTATCTCTGTGATGTCAGAAATAATCCACAATACATTATCATCTCCAAAAATTTCACCAAAAAATCTAGCCCAAAATAGTGTCCCATCTTTTCTCTTAAATTGGTACCCCATATCTATTTTATTATTATGCAACGCTTTGTTAAATGCAATCTCGCCAAACTTTTTATAGCTCTCTTTAGATACATGAAAAACCTCAGCATTTTTACCTATAATTTCCTCTTTGGAATATTGCCATATTTGTAAGAGTTTATCATTTACTTTTATATTTGTTCGATTTTTATCTACAAGGAGAATTCCTACACCATCATTATTATAAAAGAGATTAAGGTAGTTTTTCTCTTTTTCAGATTGTTCTAAAATCTGCTTATACTCTGTAATATCTCTTAAAATTATGAGAATTCCATTGAGATTATGTAAAAGAGATATAGACATATTTACCGCAAAAGTTTTACCATTTTTTACAATACAATCCTTTTCAAAATTTTGTATATATCCCACTTTTACAACTTCTTTAAGTGCATCTTTTGATCGTTCTCTATCTTTAACAGGTGTTAAAGCCACACATGAAGTTTGCAACAATTCTTCTTCACTCATGCCACTAAGTTCACTATATGCAGGATTTACTTTTAAAAAGTATGATTCCATATCAAGTATGGCTATCGGATCTTTACTATATTTAAATACAGCCTCGAATATCTCTTTTTCTTCAATAAACTGATGATTTGGATTTTTTAAGTTCTTCATTTAAGATACTTACTCTATAAAATCTGGTGCAGGTACAGAAAAATGGTAACCCTGTGAAAATTCTATGCCTATCTCCTCAATAATCTTTTGGATTGCTTCGTTTTCTACAAATTCGGCGATAACATTTATGTTCATAGAAGAGGCAAATTCACTAATTGCTTTAGCAATTTTATAACTCTTTTCACTGGTATCTATGTTCTTAATATATTTTCCATCTATTTTAATAAAATCTACATCAAGTTCACTAATGCGTTCAAAGTTTGAATACTCTACACCAAAATCATCAATGGAGAGTTTAAATCCAGCTTCTTTAAGCTCTTTAAGCTGAATAATGCTATTTTTCGCTCCAGAGGAACTTATTCCTTCAAGTATTTCTATAATAATCTGTTCTGGCTTAAGATGGTAAAAAGCTAATTTTTCTAGTAAATACCCTTTGAGTTTTTTACTATGCAGGTCATCTTCTGTGATATTTATGGAGATTGATATATTGTCTGCATGTTGTGTAAGGTATGCAAAACTTTTATCTACCATGATTTTTGTAATTTCAGAGAGAAACCCACTATTTTTTGCAATATCAATAAAATAATAAGGAGAATAAATTTTAGCCTTCACTTCAAGACGGGCTAGAGCTTCATATTTTATGATTTCACCTGTTTTATTGTTGTAAATTCCTTGAAAATAGGGAACCACTTTTGCATCTTGCTGTGCAAATATTGCATCATATAGATATGCATTGAATTTTATAAATTCATTATTAATATTTTGTTCTTTGTAATAAGTAAACAGTTTGTATGGCTCAAATTTTGCCTGTTTTATACCAAGACTTAATTTTCTTAAAGGATCATTGTCCGAACCATATACTACAGAAAAACTAAATGAAATTCTAATGCTAATATCATCTGTAGTTACATGCAGAGGGTCGTCATTAAAATGGTGAGTTATGCATTCTATATCATCACTTATTTCATCTGATATAAAAACAAATTCATCAGAATCAATTCGATAAATTTTTCTCTCTAAAATTTTTTGCAATCTTGTAGCACTCAATTTTAATATTTCATCTCCTATATTAAAACCATAAGTAGCATTAATTTGGCTAAAGTTTTTAATATTGAGCATAACAAATTCTTTATTTGTATAACATATAGTGTCCGCCAAAAATTTCTCTTTTGAGTAACACTTTGTAAGCCCATCATTATATATCAAAGAGAGATTTTTATCTGTCTCTTCTTTGACTCTTTTGGCAAGAGAATCTATTAAGTTTTTATTTACAAGGTTTACTCTAAATCCAAAAAAGGTCATAAAAAGAAAAAGCATACCCATAAGTGCGGTAAGTAATTGAAGTAAAATCTCTTTAAGCTCCAAATATTGTTTATCTTTTATAAATACAATGTAATATCCTATAATATCATTGTTTACTCCAACAATATCAACTTTTGTTACAAAATAATGATGAATCAAAGTACTCAGACCTGTTTCATGAGTTTCTTCACCTTTTATAAAGGAGTTTATACCACTTTTTTCTAATATTTTTTTAACATCTTTATTAAATCTCAATGTTGAAATATTATACCCATCAATAAAAACTTTTGAAAATGGATGTGTTAGCTGCTTTGTAAATCTTTTTTCAATAACTAAAGCAGAGTAAATCCCATCTTTTTCCAAGCCTTTGGCAATAGAATTAAAATGGCTAATCACCTCGACAATACCTAAAAATCTATGCTTCCCATCATAAATAGGCATTATGCCTTTAAAAGTAATGTCAAATATTCCTACACTAATTACACTTACAGAATGAGGTTTTTTGAAGAGTATCTTTAGATCAGTTCTTTGATTTAAAATATTTTTTCCAACAAGCTTACTATTTTTATCAGCCCATGATAAGTATCTATTCACACCATTTTTATCGACGACATGAAGCCAAAGATGTTTATATATTTTAAACTTTTTTGCCAATCTAAATATATTACCATCATAAAGTTTTTTATACTCTTTATTTTTCATAATGTCAATAAGTTTTTTATCAATCGCTAATCTTTGAGCGATGCTAAATGTAGTCATTTTTTTTGTATCAATAAGGAGTTGTACTTCATTATGAATTACATTGATATAATTTTCTTCGCTCTTTTGAATATATTGTGTCTGAATATAAAAGTAGGCAATAAAAGAGAGTAAAAAAAGTAGTATGAAGAGGCTTAGAGCTTTAGGAAGTTGTTTTATATAATTTATTATTTTCATATTCCTCCCTAATTTTTATAGATTGTATCAAGTATATCATAAATAATTTATTAAAGAGTTTTGTATTCCATTTATTAACTACTTTTCTCTATAATACTAGAAAAATATGGAGAACACTGTGAAAAATATTCTTTTAGCCCTTCTTGTAGCATTTACATTTATTGGCTGTAGTTCAAAAAGTGATGAAAACAAAAATATTGTACCTAAGCTTGTTGTCGGAAAAAGTCTAGCGGATTTACATTTAAAAGACCAGTTTGGGAAAGAGCATACTTTAAATGCAGATACCTATAAAGTAATCTTTGCTTTTGACAAAACACCAGCACATACATGTAATGATTTTTTCAACACCCAAAAACCCACATACTTACAAAGCCATCATGTGCAGTTTGTAGCCGATGTCAGTGCAGCCCCTTCAATTATAAGAAGCCTGTTTATTATGCCTGGTATCAAAAAGTTTAAACATATAGTATTACTTTTAGATGATAAAAAAACTGCGGCACCATATAGAAAAGGTATCGATACAACAAAAATCGTCGTTGTTACTGTCCTAAATAAAAAGATTACCGATATTAAAACCATCAGCACAAAAGAAGAACTACAAAAAACGGTAGAAGACGATTCGGCTATGTCATACATCGCACCCGTTATCAATACAGTAATGGATAGTGTTACAAAATAGAGACACTATCTTAAAAAATTGAAAGTCCTGTTTTTGTCGTAAACAGTTCCAAGGCTTTTGTCCCGATGAGTGAATTTCCTTGCTCATTGAGTGCAGGTGACCAAACACAAATCCCCATTTTTTGAGGGATGACAGCGACAATACCTCCACCAACGCCACTTTTGCCTGGAACACCAACCTTAAAAGCAAAATCTCCTGAAGCATCATAATGTCCACATGTAAGCATTACTGCGTTTATACGCTTTGCCTGAGATTTTGTCACATAAGCTTTTTTACTTATCGGGTCAACCCCATGATTGGCAAGATAGAGCATGGAACGTGAGAGCATTTTTGTATTCATCTCCAATGCACAATGGTTAAAATAGGTCTGCACCAGAGTTATCGCTTCATTATCAATATTGCCAAAACTCTTCATAAGATTAGTAAGTGCCAAATTTCTGTAAGCATTCTCCATCTCTGAATCCGCGACAACAGCGTTCATACTTATGCTTTCATCATCGGAAATACTGTGTATAAAATCCATAATCGCATCAAAAGCTGTTGTCTCTCTTTTATAGTGACTTATAAGTGTATCTGTAATAACAATGGCTCCTGCATTTATAAAAGGGTTCCGTGGTATGCCATTTTCATATTCAAGTTGCACAAGTGAGTTAAAAGGATTTCCAGAGGGTTCACGCCCGACGCGTTTATAAAGTTCTGCACCCAAATATTTCAAAGCAAGAGTAAAGGTAAAGACCTTGGAAATACTCTGTATGGAAAAAAGGGTTTCATATGCACCTACATGGTATGAG
The DNA here is from genome assembly GCA_027044845.1 of Sulfurimonas sp. Classification (GTDB taxonomy): domain Bacteria; phylum Campylobacterota; class Campylobacteria; order Campylobacterales; family Sulfurimonadaceae; genus Sulfurimonas. The sequence goes on along the minus strand of JALUBM010000083.1, from coordinate 2,455 downwards.
CTGCCATCAAAAAGTGTAATGCTCATAGCAAACTGCTCGGCATCCACTTCTGCAAGTGCAGGAATATAATCTGCCACTTTTCCTTTTGTAAATAAAGGCTGTATTTCAATTTCGATGTCTTGCATTATTTGTTGGTAATTCATATTTTTCTCCTACAAGGTAATTTTAGCACTTAATTCAAGCAGTACGGTGTCTCTTCTTGTGACATCAACGCGTCTGCACGCATTTTCAAAAGCTCCACCCTCTCCGATTACAATACATTTATGTTTTGCTCTTGTTATAGCAGTATATATCAATTTCGTATTATGCATAATATAATGTGTAAAACTCATAGGAATAACGACAATATCATACTCCATTCCCTGTACTTTATGGATGGTAAGTGCATAAGAGAGCATTAAATGTGATTTCAACTCCGCATACTCATAGCGTACGACCACATCTTCATTCGGATAAAAGACAAAGACCTGTTCTTCTTCGTCATCAATCTTAAAAAGCAGTCCACTCATCCCGTTAAAAATTCTCCGTTCGCATGAATCTTCTCCCTCTTTAAAGCCTTCAGCACTCCATGCAGCCATATTCTCATTTTTCGTATGCACGACCTTATCCATCAAACGAAACTCCAACTCACCACGTTTGACACATTTTTTCGGATTTGGATTAAAATACTCCTGCAGAACCTTATTTAAGTTGGTCGTACCGAGTATGCCGCCTTTCATAGGAGTAATCACCTGAAAATAGTTCAGATACTCTTTAATCTGCTTATTATTGAGTCGGTATCTTGCCTTTTCAATTGACTCAACAACACGATGAATAATTTCAACAATAATTTGATTTAAATTTTCATCTCGTAAGTTTTTTAATTCTTCTTGTGAGAACTGATTTTTTAAGGCGTAATAGTTCGCGATACTAACATCTACAAACTCAAAATCTTCATATTTTTGTCTATACTCAGGAAGTTTAGCTTGGCGTATCTGATTTGCTATAAGTGTAATCGCCTGCTCTTCGCTCTGTCTGTAAATCTGTGTCAGTTTCACTGTAGGTGCGAGTTCAAGACTTAACACATCACTCAATACATTTCCTGCACCTATGGGCGGTAACTGTGCATCATCCCCTACTATAATGACAATCGCCTTTTTTGAGATTTTACTCATAACTCTTGCGAACAAAGAGGAGTTTATCATAGAGGCTTCATCTATCAAAACAACTGAGTAAGGAAACTTATCACTCTGTGCATGTTTTACCAAAAGTGACTGAATCGTTGCAGATTCAAAGCCTGTCGTATCGCTAATTCGTTGAGAGGCAATACCACTTAATGCACAAGTAATTATCTCTTTTTTATCGTAACGAATATTGAGCAATTCCAAAATCGTTTTAGAAGTTGTACTTTTCCCTGTTCCCGCATAACCAACTAAAAACAGTAGTGAAACACCGTTATTTATCATCTCAACGGCACTCTTTTGTTGCTCACCGAGTTTTAAAGAAGTTCCATCCAAAAATGCTTCTAAATCTTTTACAAATCCACCACTGTCAATTTTTGCTCGTATCCTAAAATCATCAAACAAAAATTTCTCTGCATCATACAGCCTTGCAGGAGAAACTCTTTCATTTTTCATAATCACAATACTTTGTTCGGCTACTCTTTCAACCAATGCCGCCTCATACAAATTTTGTTTATTCACAAATCCCAGAAGTTCATCAAGCCCACTAAAAAGCACCTCTTTAGCTATACAGCTATTTCCCTGTGCTTCACAATAATTTAAAAGCACATAATCCATAGCCGAACTGATACGCTGTTCATTCTCTGGTACTACGCCCATTTTAAGGGCAAGTTCATCCGCACGTTTAAATCCTATGGAATTAATATTTGTAAGGATATAGGGGTTCTCTTTGATTTTTGTGCAAGGTTCATCGACATCTTTCATAGCTGTTGCGATGGTAGTCAAAAGTGTAGGCGTCACATCATAAGGCGTTAAAAATTCCCCAAGACGACGCATCGAACGAAACTGTTTCCAAGAAGCCTGAATTTTTTTCAGACGCTTCTCTTTTATGCCTTTAAAATCAAGTAGTTTTTTAATGTCATTATCGAGAATATTGACAAGTTCTTCTGCACCAAAATGTTCTATCAACTCAGCTGAGAGTTTTTTTGTAAAGCCTTTTATGATTTTATTTAGAAAGAAAAAAAGCTCATTTTGATTTACTTTAAGTGTCTCAAACTTAAAAGTTTTCCCATACTTTTTATGCTCAACCCATTCACCCTCAAGTGTAATAGCCGAGCCTTTAATATTTTGAACATCACTCTCAAAATAAGTACCGCTAATTTTTTCACCACTTTTTAAAACAGCGATGAAAAAGCCCTCAGACTCAAAAAGAATTCTGTCTATCTGTCCTATGAGTGTCATATTTTTCTACTTTTTAAATATAAAAAGATGTTCATGCATAATAAATAAAAAAT
>JALUBM010000082.1 GCA_027044845.1 Sulfurimonas sp. | reverse complement strand
TATCTACTTATGCTCCTACTGCACCGCATATTGTTGCATTAGAGTTGAAAAAGAAGTTCCCACATCTTAAATGGATAGCTGATATGCGTGATGAGATGAGTCAAGGTTTAGGTTTGCCTTCAAAGCTAAAAGAGAAATATGCAAAGCTTGAAAATGAGATTTTCACTTATGCAAACGCAGTCACTTCTGTTTCTAAACCGCTTGTTGATGAATTTTGTTCTTTGAGTAGTAATCAAAATGTCATTTTCCGTGAAATTCGTAATGGGTATGATTTTACTCTTGAAGAGACAAAAAGTGACAATACTGCGTTTACCATTACATATATGGGGAATTTTTACGGTGAAAGGAATCCTATAAATTTTTTAAAAGCATTAAATAATTTAATGCAAAAAGATGATACAAAGAAAGTTATTGTTCAGCTTGTTGGTGTGAAGACACATTTTGAAATTCCTGATTTATTACAAGATAAGGTCAGAGTTGTCGCTTCAGTAGAGCACCTCGAAGCAATAGAAATGATGAAAAAGAGTGATGCTCTTTTGCTTATTCACCCTGCAAATGGTCGAAAAGGTGTCTTTACCGGTAAACTTTTTGAGTATCTTGCAGTTTTAAAGCCGATTATTGCGCTTGTAGATGAAGATGATGTAGCAGCGAAGCTTATACGCGATGCAAACGCAGGCTATATTTCGGATAATGCAAATATAGAAAAAATCGAGAGGATTTTAGAAGAAGCATATGAAGCGTGGAAAGAGAAGCGAAAGAGAGCGTTTAACTTAGAGGTTATCAAAAAGCATCATCGTAAAGAGCAGACAAAACGCTTGGAAAAAGTAATAGATGAGATTTGTGACGAGAGATAAAAAAATATTTTTTCTCGCAGATGCAAACTCAATTCATGCAGCTAAATGGGTTGACTATTTTGTAGAACAAAATTATGATGTATATTTAGCAACGTTTGCGAAGGTTAATAATACAAAATGTAAAAAGATATATTTTTTAGGGAATAAAGATAGTAATGCAATAGGTGGGAATTATCACTATTTACTATTTGTTGGACAATTGGCAAAAATTTTAAAAGAATTAAAACCTAATTATATAAATGCTCACTATAGTTATAGTATGGGATTAGTGGCATTATTAGCAAAAAAGCTTTCTAAGATTAGATGTGAGTTTAGTGTTGTATGTCATGGTAGTGATGTACTAGATCCACCCAAACCTTTTATATTTGATAAACTAAATAAATATATATTAAATAATTGTAATAAGATTTTTGCTGTATCAGACCAGATTGCAGATAAGGTAAAAAAATTTGGAATAGATGAAAATAAAATTTTTATAGGTCAATATGGTATAGATATAGTAGAGAATAAAGCTAAAAAAACGATTGATATAATATCAAATAGAACATATAATGAAAACTCTAGGATAGAATTTTTGTTAGAAGCGATAGATGAGATGGATATAAAAAATTTGAAGATTGTTTTTGTTTTGCCTACAGTATCTGATAAAGATATTGATACATTAAAGAATAGATATCCATATATAACTTTTTATAAAAGTATTAAATACGATAAAATGCAAGAACTTATATCTCAAACTAGAGTATATATAAGTGCAACTAAGTCAGATGGTACATCACTTTCTTTGCTGGAAGCTATGATGAAGCAATGTATTCCTGTTGTTTCAAATATAGTTTCAAATCGAAGTTGGGTTTTAGATGGGGTGAATGGCTATCTCTTTAATAACAAATATGATTTTCAAAGTAAATTAATAAAAT
>JALUBM010000081.1 GCA_027044845.1 Sulfurimonas sp. | reverse complement strand
ATCGTTCACCTGGTGTAATTTTCAAAGAAGAAGAATCAACTACAGCTGGTAATAAACTTATTTATACTGGACAAATTATTCCAGACCGTGGTTCATGGTTGTATTTTGAATATGACCCCAAAGATATTCTTTACATGAGAATCAATAAGCGTCGTAAAGTTCCTGTGACTATTATGTTCCGTGCTTTAGGCTATTCTAAACAAGATATTATAAAACTTTTTTATCCGATTCAAAAAATAAAAATAAATGAAAATTTGTTTTCTATAGATTTTAATCCTAAAGATTATACATCAAGAATATCATACGATTTAGTTGATATGAATGATAAAGTCCTCGTTGCATCAGGAAAAAGACTTTCTACGAAAAAATCACAAAAACTTATTGATGATGGTATAAAAGAAGTACAGTATCCTTTAGAGATTCTTCTTGAAAGATATTTAGCAGAGCCTATTATTGATCCTGAGACAGGAGAAGTTCTTTTTGATACAATGACTCATATAGATGAGACAAAATTAAAGAAAATGGTCGAAATTGGTATAAGTGAATTTAAAATTGCTAATGATATAGCAGAAGGTGTTGACAGTTCGGTTATCAATGCTTTTAATGCAGATGCTGATTCATTAAAACTTCTGAAGCAAACTGAAGAGATTGAGGATGAAAATGACTTAGCAGCAATTCGTATTTATAAAGTAATGCGTCCTGGTGAACCTGTAACAAAAGAAGCTGCGAAAATTTTTGTAAACCAGCTTTTCTTTGATCCTGAAAGATATGATTTAACTCAGGTTGGTCGTATGAAAATGAACCATAAACTTGGAATGAATATTCCTGAATATGTGACAGTACTAACACATGAAGATATTATTGAGTCTGTAAAGTATGTTATTAAGGTTAAAAATGGTCAAGGGCATTTAGATGACAGAGACCATTTAGGAAACCGTCGTATTCGTTCTATCGGTGAACTTTTAGGAAATGAGTTACACAATGGGCTTGTAAAAATGCAAAAAGCGATTCGTGACAAACTCTCTACTATGAGCGGACCGATGAATGAGCTTATGCCACACGATTTGATCAATTCAAAAATGATTACTTCAACTATTATGGAGTTCTTCTCAGGCGGACAGCTTTCTCAATTTATGGATCAAACAAATCCACTCTCTGAAGTTACACACAAACGTCGTCTTTCAGCTCTTGGTGAGGGTGGTCTTGTAAAAGAACGTGCTGGATTTGAAGTGCGTGATGTTCACCCGACTCACTATGGTAGGATTTGTCCTGTTGAGACGCCAGAGGGTCAGAATATTGGTCTTATCAATACACTTGCAATGTATGCAAAAGTGAATGAACATGGTTTTATTGAAGCACCATATAAAGTGATTAAGGAGGGGAAAGTAACACATGAAGTTGTTTACCTGACTGCAACGCAGGAAGAGGGAAAAATGATTGCCGCTGCTTCAAATAAACTTGATGAGAATGGTCAATTTATTGAAGAATTAATATCCGTTAGACAAGATGGTGAAATTTTTTTAAGAGATCCTTCGGATTGTGAATATGCAGACCTTTCTTCTCAAATGGTTATAGGTGTAGCAGCTTCTTTAATTCCATTTTTAGAACATGATGATGCTAACCGTGCATTAATGGGATCAAACATGCAACGTCAAGCGGTACCGTTGCTTCGAGCAAATGCTCCAATGGTTGGAACAGGTATTGAAAAACTTGTTGCTCGTGATGCATGGGAATGTGTTAAAGCAAAACGTGCTGGAAAAATTGAAAAAGTTGATGGAAAACACATTTATGTAATGGGTGAAGAAGATGGAGAAATTTTTATAGATTATTACCCATTACAAAAAAATCTTCGTACCAATCAAAATACATCGTTTACACAAAAACCAATTGTAAAAATTGGTGAAATGGTAGAGAAAAATCAGATTATTGCTGATGGTCCAAATATGGATCAAGGAGAACTCGCACTTGGTGTAAATGCAATGGTTGCCTTTATGCCTTGGAATGGGTATAACTTTGAGGATGCGATTGTTATTTCAGAGCGTTTAATTCGTCAAGATGCATTTACTTCAGTTCATATTTATGAGAAAGAAGTTGAAGCACGTGAACTTAAACACGGTGTTGAAGAGATTACTCGTGATATTCCAAATGTTCGAGATGATGAACTTTCTCACTTAGATGAAAGTGGTATTGTTAAAATCGGTACAACCGTAAGTGGTGGAATGATTCTAGTTGGAAAAGTTTCTCCAAAAGGTGAAGTAAAACCTACTCCAGAAGAGCGTCTTTTACGTGCTATTTTTGGTGAAAAAGCTGGTCATGTTGTTAATAAATCACTTTATTGTCCTCCTTCTATGGAAGGTGTTGTTGTAGATATTAAAGTATTTACAAAAAAAGGTTACGATAAAGATCCTCGTGCATTGGAACTTGAAAAAGAAGAACGAGATTATTTAGAGAGAGAACATTATGATAGACTTATCATGATTGATAAAGAAGAAATGCTCCGTATTACAAAACTTTTAACACGTGAAGTACTTCAAAGTGATATTAAAATCGCTGAAACAGAGTATAAAGTTGGAGACACTATTAATGGTGAAGATTTAAAAGAGGTTAATCGTTTTGCTATGAATGCAATTGTTAAATCATTTTCACAAGAAATTCAAGATGAATATAATAAAACGAAAAACCATTTCCAAAAGCAAAAAAGAGTTTTTAGAGACGAACATGAAGAAAAACTGACTATACTTGAAAAAGATGATATTTTACCAAATGGTGTTGTAAAATATGTAAAAATTTATATTGCCACAAAACGTCAACTTAAAGTTGGTGATAAAATGGCAGGTCGTCATGGAAATAAAGGTATTGTCTCAAATATTGTTCCTGAAGTTGATATGCCATATATGGAAGATGGACGTTCAGTAGATGTATGTTTGAATCCACTTGGGGTACCTTCTCGTATGAATATCGGTCAGATTTTAGAGATGCACCTTGGTATGGCAGGAAGTGAGCTTGGAAACCAGATTCAAGAACAATTTGAAACACAACAAAAAGATTTTATAGATAATCTTCGTGCTAAGATGATTGAAATCGCTGACGTTGCGGGTATGATGCATGCAAGCAAAGTAATCGGTGAAATGGATGATGAAACATTCTTAAAATACGCAAGAGATTGGTCAAAAGGTGTAAAATTTGCGACACCTATATTTGAAGGAACAGATGCAAGAGAGTTTGAAAAACTGTATGAACTTGCAAAAATGGATAGTGACGGTAAACGTGTTTTATACGATGGTAAAACTGGTGAAAAGATGAAAGAACGTGTCAATGTAGGTTACATGTATATCTTGAAATTGCATCACTTGGTTGATGAGAAAATTCACGCACGTTCTACAGGGCCATATTCTCTTGTTACACAACAACCAGTGGGTGGTAAAGCACTCTTTGGTGGACAAAGATTTGGTGAAATGGAAGTTTGGGCTCTTGAAGCATATGGAGCATCTGCAGTTTTAAAAGAAATGTTGACTATCAAATCTGATGATGTTGATGGTCGTGTTCGTGCTTATAAAGCACTTACAAAAGGTGAGTTAGTACCAGAATCTGGTATTCCTGAAACACTATTTGTATTAACAAAAGAGTTACAAGCATTGGCTCTTGATGTAGAGATTATGGACGAGGTGGAAGACGATGAGTAAATTAGTACCAGTAGAAGTAACTGAAGAGTGTAAACCAAAAGATATAAAACAACTGCAATTCCGTTTGGCATCACCTGAAAAAGTAATGTCATGGAGTCATGGTGAAGTTAAAAAACCTGAGACTATTAATTATCGTACTTTAAAGCCTGAACGTGATGGACTTTTCTGTGCTAAGATTTTTGGACCTGTTAGAGATTACGAATGTCTTTGTGGTAAATATAAAAAAATGCGTTATAAAGGCGTAGTATGTGAAAAATGTGGTGTTGAAGTAACATCTACAAAAGTTCGTCGTACTCGTATGGGGCATATTGAACTTGTAACACCAGTCGCACATATTTGGTATGTAAGCTCATTACCTTCAAGAATCGGTACACTTCTTGGTATCAAAATGAAAGATTTGGAACGTGTACTTTATTATGAAGCATATATAGTAGAAAGTGGTGGTGAAGCATATTATGATGCTGAAGCAAAAACTCCAGTACTTCAATATGATGTTTTAAATGAGGAACAGTACCGTACTCTTGTTCAAAGGTTTGATGCACTTGGATTTAAAGCTCGTATGGGTGGTGAAGTTATTCGTGATTTATTAGATTCTATTGATTTGGTTGATTTATTTACTAATTTAAAAGAAGCAATCGGTGAAACAAAATCTGAAGCAAAAAAGAAGACAATCAATAAGCGTCTTAAAGTAATAGAATCATTTTTAAATTCAGGAAATAATCCAGCATGGATGATGCTTACAGTTTTACCAGTTCTTCCACCAGATTTACGTCCTCTTGTATCACTTGATGGCGGTAAGTTTGCTGTTTCTGATGTAAATGATTTATATCGTCGTGTTATTAATCGTAATCAACGTTTGAAACGCCTTGTAGAACTTGAAGCTCCTGAAATTATTGTAAGAAATGAAAAACGTATGTTACAAGAATCTGTAGATGCTCTTTTTGACAATGGTCGTCGTGCAAATGCAGTAAAAGGTGCAAATAAGCGTCCTTTAAAATCTTTAAGTGAAATTATCAAAGGAAAACAAGGACGTTTTCGTCAAAATCTCCTTGGTAAACGTGTTGACTTCTCTGGTCGTTCCGTAATTGTTGTTGGACCATCTTTAAAAATGGATGAGTGTGGACTCCCTAAAAAAATGGCTCTTGAACTCTTTAAACCACATTTGATTGCGAAACTTGAAGATAAAGGATATGCAACTACAGTTAAAGCTGCGAAAAAGATGATTGAAGAAAAAACTAATGAAGTTTGGGAGTGTCTTGCTGAGATTGTTGATGGTTATCCAATTATGCTTAATCGTGCACCAACACTTCACAAACTTTCTATTCAAGCATTCCATCCAAAATTGATTGATGGTAAAGCTATTCAGTTACACCCTTTAGTTTGTGCTGCGTTTAATGCCGATTTTGATGGGGATCAAATGGCTGTACATGTACCTTTATCTTCTGCTGCTATTGCTGAATGTAAAGTGCTTATGCTTGCATCTATGAATATTTTACTTCCAGCATCAGGTAAAGCAATAGCTACACCTTCACAGGATATGGTTTTAGGCCTTTATTATATATCTTTAGAAAAAAATGCTGTAAAAGGGAGTAATAAACTTTTTGCCAATGTTGATGAAATCCGTATTGCGTTGGAACATAAAGCACTTGATATTCATGCAAAAGTAAGAACGCGTGTTGATGGTCGTATTATTCATACAACTGCAGGACGTCTTTTAATTAAAGATATTCTTCCTGAATTTGTTCCTATTGAATTATGGAATAAAATCATGAAGAAAAAAGCTATTAATGAAATAGTCGATTATGTACAAAAAATTGGTGGTATCGGTGTTACTGCATCTTTTCTTGACCGTTTAAAAGATTTAGGATATAAACATGCAACAGAGGCTGGTGTTTCAATTTCTGCTGATGATATTCGTGTCCCAGATATGAAACCTAGAAAAATAGCTGAGTCAAAAGCTAGAGTTATTGAAATTCAAAAACAGTTTGAAGCGGGTCTTTTAACTGAACAGGAAAGATACAATAAAATTATTGATGTTTGGACAGATACAAATAATACACTTGCTGCTGAAATGATGCAATTGGTTCAAAATGATAAAGATGGATTTAATTCAATCTACATGATGGCTGATTCTGGGGCACGTGGTTCTGCTGCACAAATTCGTCAGCTTGCAGGTATGCGTGGACTTATGGCAAAACCAAGTGGTGATATTATTGAAACACCGATTATTTCTAACTTTAAAGAGGGTCTAAACGTAATTGAATACTTTATTTCAACTCACGGTGCTAGAAAAGGTCTTGCCGATACAGCACTAAAAACAGCAAATGCTGGATATCTTACTCGTAAGCTTGTGGATGTTGCACAAAATGTGAAAATTGTTGAGCATGATTGTCATACACATGAAGGTATTGAAATTTCTGATATTCAAGATCAAAATACATTGATTGAATCATTGGAAGACAGACTAAATGGTCGTGTTTTATCTGATGACATTATTGACCCGATTTCTAATGAAATTTTATATGCTGAAGGAACGCTCCTTGATGAAGTTTCAGCAAAAGTGATTGCTGAAGCTGGTATTAAAACAGCGGTAATTAGAACACCTACTACATGTAAAAGCCAAGAAGGCGTATGTGCATTATGTTACGGGGTTAACCTTGCTACTGGTTATATTGTTCGCCCTGGTGAAGCAGTTGGAATTATTGCTGCTCAATCAATTGGTGAACCTGGTACACAGCTTACATTGAGAACATTCCACGTTGGGGGAACTGCATCATCAACTGCTCAAGAACGTCAGGTTGTTGCAGAAAAAGAAGGATTTATTCGTTATTATAATTTGAAGACTTATAAAAATAAAGAAGGTAAAAATATTGTTGCGAATCGTCGTAATGCGGGTGTTCTATTGGTTGAACCAAAGATTAAAGCACCATTTGCTGGGACTATTGAAATTCAAACGATTCACGATGAAGTTATTATTAGTGTCAGGTCAGATGAAGAGATAGTGCGTTATTCATTACGTAAAATAGAGATAGCTAAACCGAATGAACTTGCAGGTATAAGTGGACAAATTGAAGGAAAATATTATTTCCCTCATAGAAATGGTGAGGAGGTAAAAGCATATGATTCTATCGTTGAAACAATTAAAGATGGATGGAATGTACCGAGCCGTATTCCGTATGCATCAGAACTTATGGTTGATGACGGTGCACCAGTAACAAAAAAACTTATAGCTAAAGAAAAGGGTACTGTGAAGTACTTTTTACTTAAAGGTGATTACCTTGAAAGATTTGAAGGATTAAAATCTGGTTATGAAGTTGTAGAGAAAGGTCTTTTTGCAGCAGTAATTGATATGAACAACCGTGAAGGTGTTCGTCATTATATCGCACGTGGTTCAGTTATTGTTACAGATGATAATGAAAGTGTTGACAGAGATACTGTTATAGCAAAACCTTCATCTGATGAGTCAGTTGTTATTGCCGAGTGGGATCCATATTCTAATCCAATTATTTCTGAAGCAAACGGTGTTGTAAAATATGAAGATATTATTGTTGGAACAACTGCAAGTGAACAGCTTGATGAATTAACGGGGAAAACGCGTTTAATGATAAACGATCATATAGCTACAGAATATAAACCTGCTATTGTTCTTGCGACGGAAGATGGAGAACTTTTACGTTATGCTGTTGATCCGAAGTCATCTGTATATATTGCTGATGGAGCAGAAGTGAAAGTTGCCGACATTTTAGCTAAAACACCAAAAGCGTTGCAAAAATCATCAGATATTACTGGGGGGCTTCCTCGTGTATCTGAGCTTTTTGAAGGTCGTCGTCCTAAAGCAACTGCACTCATTTCTGAAATAGACGGTGTTGTAAGTTTTGGTAAGCCGCTTCGTGGAAAAGTAAGAATTATTGTAAGTAATGCAGAAAATGGTATTGTCAAAGAGTATTTTGTAGATAAATCTCATGAGAGCGTTGTGAATCCTAATGACTTCGTTCATGCGGGTGAGAGATTAACAACAGGTATTTTATCATCACATGAATTATTACGTATCATGGGAGTAAAAGCACTTTACAATTATCTCGTATCTGAAGTTCAACAAGTATATCGTTCTCAAGGGGTAAATATTTCAGATAAGCATATTGAAGTAATTTTTACTCAAATGCTTCGTCAAATTAAAATTGTTAAATCAGGTGATACTAAATTTATTGAGGGAGATTTAATTTCTAAAGTAAAATTCGCACAAGAAAATGAGAAAATCATTCGTCTTGGTGGTCGTCCTGCGATTGCCGAACCATTTTTGGTAGGTATTACGCGTGCAGCAGTTTCAGCTGACTCTATTATTTCAGCTGCATCATTTCAAGATACCACAAAGGTATTGACAGAAGCTGCAGTTTCGGCAAAAGTCGATAATCTTGAAAATCTAAAAGAAAATGTTATTATTGGTCGTACAATTCCTGTTGGAACTGGTATATACAAAGATCAAGAATTAGAATTTGTAAGTGAAGAAGAATAA
>JALUBM010000080.1 GCA_027044845.1 Sulfurimonas sp. | reverse complement strand
ATTACTGCTTACTATCCAGATAAAGAAAAATGGAGTGATGATTATAAGGAAAGGATGAAAAAATGAAATGTATGATTTGTAAACATGGTGAAACAAAAAAAGGAACGACTACTGTAACTTTAGAGAAGGATAATTCAACTATTGTTTTTAAAGAAGTTCCAGCTCATATTTGTGATAATTGTGGAGAAAAATATGTTGATGGTTCTGTTACAAAAGAGTTGCTAAAAAGAGCAAGAGAAATTGTCAAAAATGGTGTAGAAGTAGATATAAGAAAATATGAAATAGCGGCATAGTTAAATTGCTCACGACTTTATGAAGCACCCTTTTAAACCTTTTATAGTAAAAAACTCGACAAATATGATTGTTGGAAGTTTGCCGCCTGAAGGGAGTGCATTTTATTATTCCAACAGCCAAAATAACAGAATGTGGGATTTGTTACGCTCAATTCAAAAAGATTTGGATGTTTTGCCAAAAAATGGCTATAGTTTAAGCGTAGAAGAAAAAAAAGAGATTTTACAAGCACTAAAGCTCTCGATGACAGATATCATTTTAGAGTATGATAGAAAAGAAGACTCTTCTAAAGATAACGATATCATCCCACTCAAATATAATAACATTGCAGATCTTATTGCTCATACATCAATAGTCAATCTGCTCTTTGTCTATAAAAGTGCTTTGGAATGGTTTTTGGACTCTTTACAACAAAAAACTTCGATAGGTAAAAAAGAGTGTGGAAAAATCTGTAGCGTATGTTTAAATGAGAAAAATATAAACTGTATTTTATTGCCAAACCCTCTCAGTCGAGGAAAAAAGGGAGAAACTTTGGAAGTAAAAAAAGCAATATATGAGAAATGGATAAGAACATAAGATATAATTACGCATGGCATATAATTTAAAAGATAAACTTGTAGTAGCAGTGAGTTCACGTGCACTTTTTGACCTTGAAGATGAAAATAGTGTGTTTGAAGAGCGTGGGCTTGATGAGTACTATAAGTATCAGCTTGAAAAAGAGAATGAACCACTGAAAAAAGGGACTGGATACAGACTTATAGAAAATCTTCTAAAAATAAATGAGTATTTTGAGGAAGACGAGAAGCAGGTAGAGGTTATAATTCTCTCTAAAAACAATGCAGGAACAAGTTTACGCATTACAAATGCCATAGCGAGCTATAAGCTTGACATACAAAGAAGTGGCTGGACAAGTGGACGCAATACTTCTAACTATCTCACAGCCTTTAAAGTCGATCTTTTTTTAAGTGCAGATGATAATGATGTTATCAATGCCATTGAAAATGGTGTTGCAGCGGCAAAGATACTTCCCTCAAACAAAGATATTCATACCTCACTTGGAGATCAAGTACGTATTGCGTTTGATGGAGATGCTGTACTTTTTTCTGAAGAGTCTGAGCTTATCTATAAAGAGAATGGACTTGAGGCTTTCATAGCGCACGAAAAGGCAAATCGTGATAACCCTATGAAAAAAGGTCCTTTTGCAAAACTTCTACTCACCATCGCCAATATTCAGAAAAAATTTAAAGATAAAGAGTCACCTATTCGTACAGCACTTGTCACTGCGCGAAGTGCTCCGACACACGAGCGGGTAATAAAAACACTCAATGTCTGGGGTGTTCGCATAGATGAGGCATTCTTCTTAGGCGGCAGTGAGAAGTATGAGGTACTTGAAGCCTTTGGTGCTGACATCTTTTTTGATGATCAAGATGTACATTTGGAACTCTCATCAGATGTCGTTCCTTCGGCAAAAGTGATGCATAAAA
>JALUBM010000079.1 GCA_027044845.1 Sulfurimonas sp. | reverse complement strand
GAATAATACCTATATATAAATCTTTTGTATCAATTTTATCCCCTGCTGCACCTTTTAAATAAAAAAGACTAAATCCAAATGGCGGTGTTAGAAAGGATGTTTGAAGGTTTATTGCAATTAAAAGCGCAAACCACAATGGGTCAATATTAAAAGCCTGAATAATAGGAATTAAAATAGGAATTACAATAAATGTAATTTCAATAAAATCAACAAAAAATCCAAGAATAAAGATAACAAGCATTGTAATGGCAATAAAGGCATACGGATTTGAAATGGAAGTGGTAAAAAATTCCGTTACCATATCCCCTGCCCCGCTTTCGTTAAATACAAGGCTAAAAGCTGTTGCTCCTATTAAAATCATAAAAATCATAGAAGTAATTTTAACAGTTTCGATTGTTGCATATCTTATAAGCTCAAGATTAAAACTTCTGTAAAAAAAGGTTAAAATTATAGCACCAAGCGCGCCGATAGCCGCAGATTCAGTAGGAGTTGCAAAGCCTGCAAAAATACTGCCTAAAACAAGTAGTATTAATAAAGCCGGTGCAATAAGACTTTTCGCAGCTTTTATCAAAATTTTAGAATAAGGCTCATTGCTTTTAATAGCAGGAGCGATTTCAGGTTTTATAAATGCCATAATTAAAATATACAAAATATATAAAACCACAATAATAAGCCCAGGAATTACAGCTGCTTTAAAAAAATCACCAACACTTATTTGCATAACAGCACCCAAAATTATCAAGACAATGCTTGGCGGAATTAATTGTCCAAGTGTTCCACTTGCCGCAATTACACCGCTGGCAAGTTTGGGAGAGTATTTATGTCTTAGCATTACTGGAAGAGATATAATCGTCATCATTACAACGCTGGCTCCAACTATTCCGGTGGATGCTGCTAGAATTGCACCTACTATTACTATTGCAATTGCGAGTCCACCTCTAACAGATCCGAAAAGCTCACCAATTGATTCGAGCATATTTTCCGCAATTTTGCTTTTTTCTAAAATAAATCCCATAAAAATAAAAAGAGGCACAGCCATAAGGGTAAAATTTTGCATAATTCCGTAAATTCTGTATGGCAAAAGTCCGAATATATCAAGTCCAATGTTAGGGTCTAAAAAAGCTGCGATAATTGCACTTCCGCCAAAAGCAAAAGCAACCGGAATTCCAAGCATCAATAAAATAAAAGCTATTACAAAAAGAATTATTCCCGTCATTTTTTACTACCTTTTATTAACATATAAAAGTTTTTTCTAATCTCACCTGAACTTTGTAATAAAACAATTAAAAAAGCCCAAAATATTGAACTTTTAATAATCCATCTATATGGGAGACCGCCAGGATTTCCACTGCATTCGTTTTGAGCTATTGACATTTGAACAAAAGGGATTACTTCAATTATTATCAGAGTAGATAAAGGTATTATAAAAACAATCAAAGCAATAATATTGATAATTTTTTTTATTTTAAATGGAAATTTATTGTAAAAAATATCAACTCTAACATGTTTATCTTTGCTTAGGGTATACGCTATTCCAAATAAAAATATAATGTCATACATATGCCATTCAAGCTCTTGTAATGCAATACTTCCGCCTGAAAAAAATTTTCTCATTATAACATCATAAGTGACCAACAATGTCAAAATTATAATTGAAATTCCCGAAACAAACATAAAATATTTAGAAAAATTATCTGTAATATAATCTATTTTTGGAATAAGACTTAAAATAATAACTAAAAATACCGAAACTAATATAGCTTTATCCACATGCTCACTTAAAGG
>JALUBM010000078.1 GCA_027044845.1 Sulfurimonas sp. | reverse complement strand
TATATAATACAGATGGAGTGCGAATTTCCTTAGAAGCAATTTTATCAAGAGAGTCTTATGAGAATTTCATGCGTTTAGGTTTTATTAAGAGTTTAGATCTTTCATTTGCTTCTCCTTCAGATGCACTGTTGCAGGAATGGGGAATATCCATTGAAGACCGTTTTGGGATTACTACTGAGGGAGAGACATCTTTTCAGGTAGGAATGAAGTTTCCAACAAAAAAAACTTGGACACAAACAGCAAGAAATTCCTTTTTGCAGAAGTTCATTGCTCATGATGAAGAAATAAAAAGAGCTGTTGTTAAAGGTAGTGAATTAGAGGGAGACCCCTTGAGTGAACTTAACTTATCTTCTGATGTTTTAGAAGAAATGAGAAGTGTGCGTTCTGATACTACATCATTATTTGAAGAGAGTGTGATAGAACATTTAAAAGATATTGATAGAACAATGGCTGATGAAATTATGGAGATTATAGATGGAAACAATTAATATTTGGGTAAATATTATTACAGAGCATTTACATGATAAAATTGATATTACTCTGATAGCTTCGGTAACACTGCTTGGATTTATGATTGCTTCATTAGCGATTCTTAAATCTGTTATGCCCACTCAAGTTATCGAAACAAGTACCTTATACGATGATATTAT
Source organism: Sulfurimonas sp. (assembly GCA_027044845.1). Taxonomy (GTDB): domain Bacteria; phylum Campylobacterota; class Campylobacteria; order Campylobacterales; family Sulfurimonadaceae; genus Sulfurimonas. The sequence continues at coordinate 1,136 of JALUBM010000078.1, read as the reverse complement.
AAATATTTTCAAACAAGCTTTACACTATCTCTTTCTTTCCACATTCCTTGCATCTATAGGGTTCTTTTTGTATGACTTTTCTTGGGTCAAGTATATTTCATTAGTAGCATATTTGGCTTTTTGCTTAGCCCTTTACTATGTGTACAGTTCAACAAAAGTTATTTTCATGTTGGATCAAAAACGAGGTAAATAAGATGAGTAATATAACAAACAAACCTCTACTAGAGGACATCAAAACTCTTCTCCAAGAATCAAGAAAACACCTACAACAAACCATTAATACAACAATGGTTCAAACCTATTGGAACATTGGACGACTTATAGTCGAAGATGAACAAAAGGGTAAAGAACGAGCTGAATATGGCAAGAAGCAGTTAGAAGAGATAGCAGATACTTTAACTCAAGAGTTCGGTAAGGGTTTTGACATTACAAACTTACGAAAGATGAGACAGTTTTATAAGGTTTTCCCAATTCAAGACACAGTGCGTCTCGAATTAAGTTGGAGCCATTATCGAAGACTTATGCGAATAGAAAACAAAGAAGCTAGAGAGTGGTACATAACTGAAAGTATTGAAAACCATTGGAGTGCTAGAGCCTTAGATAGACAAGTAGCTACACTATACTATGAAAGACTGTTATCAAGTAAAGAAAAAAAACCTGTAAAAGAAGAATCAACAACCAAAACACAAGAGCTTAAGTTAAGTTCAAAAGATATGCTTAGAGACCCTTATATATTTGATTTTTTAAATTTACCACATAACTCCCTAGTTGAATCTGATTTGGAACAAGGTTTGATAGATAATCTCCAGCACTTTTTACTGGAACTTGGTCGTGGATTTGCTTTTGTGTCACGACAACAGCGTTTACATGTAGAGGAACAAGATTTTTATATAGACTTAGTATTCTACAACTTCAAGCTCAAATGTTTTCTTCTTATAGACCTGAAAATAGGAAAACTCACACATCAAGATGTAGGGCAAATGGATACTTATGTGAGGGTGTATGATAAATTCCATAAAGGCGAAGATGATAACCCTACCATTGGTCTAATTCTTTGTAGTGAAAAATCAGAAGCAGTTGCTAAATACTCAGTTTTAAGTGATTCCAAACAGCTTTTTAGCTCTAAATATCTTCCA
>JALUBM010000077.1 GCA_027044845.1 Sulfurimonas sp. | reverse complement strand
TTTAAAAACTGTTCCAAATAGACATTTTCATTTTTTCTGTAAGCCATTACCTGCAGTCTTTTAAACTTCTCATCTTTACTCTGAAAAAAAGCTGGAGAAAAAAGCTGTAAAGTATCGACTCTTTTACCCTCTTCTAACTGCTTACATGTGTAATCAAACGCTTTTATAGCACCATAACTAAAGCCACAAACTGTAAAATCATTTTTATATATGTAAGCATCAAAAAAATGTTTTTCATTCTTTAAAGAAAACCCACTAAAAAACTTCATCTAAATACTCTTTGACCTCTGTTTTTGTAATGCTCTCATGTTCTAAAAGCACCTCTTCAATCTTTTTAAGCACATCCAATAAAGATTTCAATAAAACACTATCCTCTTCGTATAATCTTTTTAAGAGTAATTTTTCTTCTGTATCATCGGGGAGCAATGATGAAGCCATTCCATACTCTTGACACATTTTCATAACCAATTCTTTGGCTTCGTTCAAATCATCTTTGGCACTGCTTGCATGTTCGTGATACTTTATATCACAAGCTACAATACCTGCTAAAAGCATTTTAATACGAGATTCTAACTCTTGCTTAATAAATGGCTCATCTGTCGCAGGTGTTAGTTTTTCATTAGAAAGCATTAACTTCTCAAATGATATATCATAATAAGTTGCTACAACAACTTTTCCAGCTTGATATGTCGCTCGAAATGCTTTTTGTCGTTTATTTAGCATCTGAAGTTTTTTCTTACCAAAAATCACTTTGTCTTTAACCTGTTCAAAATATTCTAAAGTCACATGCAAATCATTTTGCCGTAATGCTAAAAGTGCTGCTTCATTCACAAGTGTTGCCAATGCCGCACCATTAAAGCCCACCGTCATATTTGCAACTATTTTCACATCTAAATCATGTGGTACATTTTGTAAATACTTTTCTAAAATAGCCTCTCTTTCTTTTTTTGTAGGTAATTCTACAAAAATACGCCTGTCAAAACGTCCTGCACGCAGTAAAGCTGAGTCTAAAACATCTATTTTATTTGTTGCTGCAACAACTATAACACCGCTAGAACCTTCAAAACCATCCATTTCAGTAAGCAGTTGATTGAGCGTGGCTTCTCGCTCATCATTTTTGTTGCCGTCTCTCTTTTTCCCTACGGCATCTATCTCATCAATAAATATAATTGAAGGGGCATTTTTTTTTGCTGCTGCAAAAAGTTCATGTACTCTTTTCGCTCCCATTCCAACATATATTTGAACAAAAGAGGCACCACTTTGATAATAAAACGGCACACCAGCTTCATGTGCAACAGCTTTTGCTATCATAGTTTTACCAACACCAGGAGGACCTACAAGTAAAACACCTTTTGGCATACGTGCACCAAAGTTTTTATAACGTTTAGGATTTTTCATGAAGTCGATTATTTCTTCAAGTTCAACTTTTACATCACTTATGCCACCTATATCGTCAAAGCTAACATCACTTTTTATCGCCTCTATATGGGAAGTTGGCTGAGTATCTTGTGGTATAGTTGCACTGGGTTTTAGTCTATCTGAAGAAAAAACTTCAGTCAAAGATTTTTTTTGCCATGCCCTAAATGCTAAAGACCCGAGTCCTAAAAAGAGGATAAACAGCAATAAATATATTAAAATATTTGATTCATTATCAACTTCTACTTTGTAATTTATAAACATATTCGGAGATACTTGAGAAAAAGGGATTTTATAATAGCCTGTTTTTGTTTTAAGATAAACATACTTTTTAGTAGCGACAACCTTTTCTACACTATGACTTTTTAAAAGTTCTTGTGC
>JALUBM010000076.1 GCA_027044845.1 Sulfurimonas sp. | reverse complement strand
AGTGAAGATTTTATATTTGGCAAAATTACTTTAAAAAGTGTTGTTAATTTCCCTTTCCCGCTTAAATATGAAGCTTCTATTATATTTTTTTTTTTATTTTCAAATCCGCTTTGAATAAGCTGAATCTTAAAAGGAAAAGAATAATGAAAACACTTATTAAGCTAAAGGCAGATTATCTTAAAATCAAATCTCTTACTAAAACAGACTTGCAAGGTAGAATAGATGCAACTGTATCAAAAACCATGCAAAGCGAGATAGAACTCATGCTAGATGGTAGCGATACACCTGAAACAGACATAGACAGTTTATCTTTTGATAATCTCGTAATTAGCGAAGATGATATTTTTCAAAGGATTATTGAGGATAAAGTTGCCGAGATTTGTTTTGAAATTGATGAATTGATAACAGCCGAGCAAAAGAGAGTCGGATATAAAATTAATGTTGATGTAATTGACTTCAAATTTATTTATGAGTATGAAAATTTCAAAGACAGAAACTCTCAAAAAGTTTACAATCATTATCTCAAAAGAAACAATCGTGTGGCGAGTTGGAGTGAGAATATGGTTAGAAAAAACCGTGATGTATTCTCAAAACAAAAAGAACTACTTACTAAATTTGTAGATTTTGATATTAAAGCAAGTACAGCTATAATTCTCAGAAGATATAATTTTATAGATAGTGGTTTCAAAACACTGCTTGATAAACTGTATTTTGCATTAACATCAGAAGATTATACACCGCTTTATTATGGTGATGAGATTAGACACGGAATTAATTGGCTACAAAGAAAAGGAGTGTAAGATATGCTTTATTTTTTTAAAGAATGGAAATTTACAGACATTAAGACACTTGCCGTTTTATTAATGGCATTTGGCTTATTGTTTATTGAAGCCATCTATGATACTAACGATTACATAGAGTATTAAAATGTGCACTAAAGAAAATATAACAAGTGAAATCTACAGAGTGACAAAGCCTTGCAATAATTGTCCTTTTCTCGATAATGGAAAAGCTATAAAACTTACAGATGGAAGACTTGATGAAATCAAAAAAGACCTTTTAAAAGGCGGTTCATTTAATTGTCATAAGACAGTATATAATCTTGACGAAGATATGAACGAGACAGAAGAACAGCCATTAAAAATGTGTGCAGGAGCATATCGGTTTTTAAAGGAGAAAGACAAGCCCAATCAGCAAATGCAGATAGCACAAAGATTAAATATTAAAGAGCTTTTATCTAAGAATTAATCAATTTTACAAGGAGATAAGCATGTTAAAAAGTCTAGAAGAAAGAAAATTAGAAGAAAAAAACAAAGTTCCATTTGGGGCTAAAAGAAGTTCTTTTGGTAGTAAGCCTAGCAATGGAAATTTTGGAAAGAAACCCAATAATGGCAGTTTCGGGAAAAAACCAACTAAGGGAGATTTTGGTAAAAAACCATCAAAACCACTTGTCACAAAAAAGAAACTTTCTAAAAAAAGCACTAAAAGCTTGGCAAACAGTGAAGAGAGAGAATATCTCTCTTGGCTAAAAAGTGAAGCTAGTTCTGAGTTTAGCTGTTTTGTTTGTGGTAAAATTAAATCAGATGATAGAATAGAATGGCATCATGTTAAGCTGGACAGTTCATCTAAAAAGAATCATAAGAGATTGATACCTCTTTGTGGGCATGAACATCATAGACTTGGAACAGTGATGAGTCCGCATGGAACACCAAAAAAGTTTAGAGAGCAGTACCCAATAGAAGTTCAAAACGGCAGAGCAGATGAAATATACAATTATTATCTATCAACAAAAAGTGAAAAATAATGGATATTATAGAATCTATATCAAAACTAAAACACAATATTGTGTTAGCAATAAATACACAAGATGAATTAAATCTATTTGCTGAATTAGATGCAGGAATTTCAAAAGATGCTGTATATATAGACGAACCTTATGTGGCATTTAAAGACAGTGATAATGCTACTCAGCTTTTGCCATACAGAGAGATTGAAATTGAAATTGAGAGTTATCCTATCGAATTTAGAAAACCTAGAAAATTTATGAGTTGGTACAGAAAAGTATCTCAGTCAAAAAAATAAATATTAAAAACAAAAAAGGGGAGTAGATGGATAATAATTTTTTGGAAAATTCTTGCATAGAAATAGCAAGCGACTTTGTGGCTTATTCTGATTATTTAGAGATAGTGGAGCTTTTATATGAAGATAACAAAGATGAGATATATTCAAGTCTTAATATTAGCAACAAGGAAGATTTTATACTTATTCTTAGAGATGATACTGTTTTTTCTTTAAAAGAAGTAGAAAAAGCTCACGCTCTTGCTATAAATTTAACTGTATCTTATTTGGGCACTCTAAGCAAAGCTCCATTGATTGCTTTTGCACAAGAACATTATGACTCTAATTTTTCCCTGATATAGATTATGCAAATATACAACATAATGATAAAAAGATAGTTAAAATTTGAAACAACTATTTATTTAAACAAAAGTCCTTGTTGAGTAATATTGTTAATCAAGGATTACTCTTATGAATAAAACTAAATTAATAAATCAACTTAATGGCAAGTTAAACTTAAAATTTATTAATAATATTGCCAAAGATTACACTCCTCCTAGAATGAAAGGTAGAAAAGTTGACTTCAACTGCTTTTCAAACGGTTTAGGCAGTAAAACGTTCTCGGATATATCAACGCCTATCGGTCATATTTCCATCGATGTAAAATCTCAGTTTAATAAAATGCAGTATGCCAAAGAGAATAGAAAAAATGTTCTTTTTAATATTAAAAATACCCTCAAGCATCCTCTTGTAATAGCTATCGGGAATAATGATTCTATTTTATTTTATGGCACTTATAGAAAAAAGAATGGAAAACTTTTTAATATGGTGTCTATTTGTGGTGTTGCCGATAACAAATTGGTTTTAAAGACTTCTTATCAAATCAGAGAATCTAAACTTGCAGATGTTATTGAAAAAGATAATTTTCTAATCTATGATATTAGTAATTCAGAACTTAATAAGATTTTAAAAAATACAATAAATATATCAAAAGGCGTTGAGGTGACATTTCTTGATAGAGAGTCGGAATACTGTACTAAATCATTTTTAGGTGCTGGCACACAATCATATGCAGTTACTACAAAAGAAGCAGGAAAAATAATATCAAATACTATTTCAGCTATTGAAAATTTAGAGAATAAGGAAGTTGAAACAGGAGTGGCAGTGGAAAATAAAAAAACAATTCAACAAGAGGTGAGTGCTAACCAACTAAATTTTTAATAATTTTTATGAGGAATGTTTTTTAATAAGGGGGAATAGACTCCTCTTAATAAATTTCTTTATTGTAAGAGATATATGTCTATATATGTTACCGTAAATAAAATTTACTAGCATCAACCCTTTAAGGGCGAAAGTAACATTGAAATATAATTATAACAAAAAAAATAAAAAATAGCAATAATCTAAATAACTTTTTTTGTCTCATGATTCATAAGTGATTTGTCTATGTCGAGCTTCATTGTTGTAGTATAGTTGGTATAAAATACTTGCTTTTTATAATGAAATATGCTATAATATTGCTATCTAAATAAGAAAAGGGTTACAAATGAAAAATTCAACGTTAAGCAGAGAGAGAAAGGTAGTATAATGCTGTATCATATCATAGATGAAAAAAGAGAGATTATTGACAGTGGTGAAAACAGTTTGGCATTGCGATTAGATTGTTCTAAAATGAACGCCCGTTTTGGCGGAAAGTGTGAAGTTATTTCAGATAAAGAGCTTAAGGAAAAAATGCAAAACAAACCGAAACTTAAAGAAAAGGATGATAAAATTATGAAAAAATACAACAGAGAATTAACAACTCGAGATATTATTGGTGCTACAGAAATACTTGTTGAAGTAAACGCAGACAGAAGCTACCCTTTCACAACAACTATTCCAAAAGAAAAATATCCGAAAGGTCATAAATTTGAGTATTCTAATCTTATAAATATAAATAATAATAATACAAAAAGAATAACAATTTGGCACTTTATTGTCAATGGAATTATAGATGGAAAAGAAATTGAAATGGAAGTAAATAGTCTCGATGAATTTTCAGGAAAGATTGAAGAATATTGTATCTGTATTGGCTCAACAGCCAAATAATAAAGTAGTGGTGAACAAGTAACTCCTGCCAATCTTTTAACTAAACTTGAAGAGATTAATTGGGTAGTTTACTCTACAAAAATTTATACACTGAAACTTATTCAGTGTATCAAAAATGAATATTGAAAAAATCAGTATTGATGAATTTAAAAAAGTTTTGGAGAAAAAACAATGCAAATAAGAGTACACAAAGACAAGACGACAGCCGATGCCGTAGCTGATATGTTAAGGTTGAATTTAGGCGATATGCTAGAACAGAGAGATGATGTTCTCAGCAATATTACCTTTTCTACACTCGTAAGCCTAAATGCTGATTTCAAAGGTTGGATAGTTTCTCTTATTCAGATGAGCATGTTTGCTAGCAGAAACGATAAATCATCTTTTAACATTCAAGAAGCGGAACAAGTTAAAGTACCTAAAGAGTTTCTTTATGAGGTTTTCTCAATTTTATCTGACACAACCAAAAAAGATTTTGTGCAATATCGCCTAGATTTACTTGCAGAGGCTTCTAAGGCAAACCCTAGTTTCGTTGAGGTTTAGGCTCTTGTAAATTCTAAACCCTACATCTCTTCGCAACTTTTTTCAAAAATAATACGAATTGCTTGACTTTTCCGTTTTAATTATGCTATAATATATTATCTAAAAAGAAAAAGGATTGCAGATGCGACCATCAATGAGAATGAATTTAAAAAGAGAGATTCCTCTCAAAGAAACAACCAAAGAGGAATTTGAAAAAACATACACTCGATTATTAGAGACTGTAAAATCAAACAGAAGCTCTAAACAGTTTTCAAAAGAGATAGCTCTTTGCTCTTCTTTATACATTAAAGGCGGTATAGAGCTACATGCTGGTTATTATACTAAATTCTTTGTAGAACAAGCTACTTTATTGTGCAAAAAAATTGAAAACGATTCAGTAAAAAAGGCGAAAAAGAAATGTGTCTATTTGGAAAAAGCAGAACAGTAATGATAAATGTTTTTATAAATGGAAATGCAACAGTCATCCAGAAAAGAGAAATATATAAAGATTTTGTTGATAGTAGATTATATAATGCAATCAAGGGTGAGCTACTTGCAAACCCTAGAGATGAAATTAAAGAGTGGTTGGAATCAAATTATAATTTTAAAAACGAGGAAGATTATGGCTTTGTTATGGACTACATCGCTTGCAAACTATAAATGATTAGTTAAATTTATTTTTATTAATAAATATTGCTAAAAAGCGTGGCTTTTCTGTTTTGATTATACTATAATATGGTATCTAAAAAGTAAAAGGAAACACATGAAAGAATTAAAAATAAGAGTGTTAGAAAACGACAAAGGATTAAATGAAGGTTTAATCCTTAATGCCATCAATCCTGATTTTTTAACAGACAGTACATATAATTGTGCAATGGATTATGAAGTAAATATGCGAGATGATATAACAGATAGTATTTGTATTGGAGACGAAACAAGATTTGAAATGTATGAAAGTGAAGATAGTAATTGGCTATTTGAAGACGAGTATGAAATCATCGAGATAGACGGCAACAAAAAAATAGAGTGTTATATCGAGGAAGATTTACTTTTTACATTCGAGTATCTAAATCATAACAACACTTGGGAAGCTGTGCAGACAATAGGCGGAATCACTTTTAACGGATACAAAACCTATAAAGAAGCTAAAAGCGATATGGAAAAAAGATATGGTGTCGTTATAGACTATGATTATAAAGTGCTAAACAAGAAAACAAAATAAGACATTCTGATTTAAGTAATTATCGCTTATTTGTAATCAATATTGAGGAGGTATCTGTACCTCATCAAACATATCTACAAAATTATAATATATTTTACTGAAATAACTTGCTTTTTATAATGAGATATGCTATAATTACTTTTCTAAAAAGAAAAAAGGATTAAAGATGGGTTTTGAAATAATTGATAACAACGGAACAATACAGAGAAGAGATGGAATATGTTTTTAGTGCAATGTTGGGAGTTGAAGAACATTTTGAAGATTTTGAGGAAGCTAAAGAAAAGTATCAGTATGAGTGGTCAGGTGATTTAAAGTTAGTAGAAGTGTTAAAAGTTGAAAAGTAATAATAAAAAGGAGCAATTATGCAAAAAAAATTTAAACCATTAAGTAAAGGTTCCAGTCCTCAAAGAGGCAATATTTCCGATTCGGGATTATCGAGAATCACAGGTATTCCAAAGAGAACATTAGTCTCATGGTTCAAGACCGATAAAGATAATTGGAGAAACAAACACTATTGGCTACTGAAATCTTTCAATAAAGAGGAGCTTGTTTCTCAAATAGAAAAAATTGAAGAAGTGAAGGTGTAGCTATGTACATTTCAAGATATGATATAGAAGAGGCGGTAGGAATGAGTAGTGCCGACATTAGTAAACTTTTTATTTCTGTAAAAAGACATCTTCCAACAGAATATTGCAAGGAAGAAACTATAAGAAGAGAAAAAGTGCAAAACGGAAAGAATATTATCAAAATTTTTACGACTGTTAAAGTTGAGCTTAATGAAAGTATAAAATCAACGCAAGAACTTCTTGAAAGAGACCATAGATTTTCTATTAAAAAAAAGATACAAAAAAGACTCAACACACTTTTAAAAATAAAAAGGGAAATAAATAAAAAAAATATAATTTGTACTTGATATTAAATTCTAATCTGATGAGGTATTTGTTTTTATTTGTATAGAGCATAAATTCATGATGTATTTTACTGTATTTTCTTGCTTTTTATAGCGAGATATACTGTAATATGGTATCTAAAAGGAAAAGAATAGTTATTGTTTTATAGTGTAAAACCATCTTTTTATTAAGGGGTGGAGTATCAATCTGAGAAGATAAGAGATAGTAAAGAGATGTTGTTTCTTTTAGCTTGAAAGTTGACAATTCAAGAAAATAATAGAATTAAGTAGGTATTATTTGAGCATTACTTGATGAAAAATAAGGATATATGATTATGATAGATACTAGCAAAAAACAGGATATTCCTACATCAAAACAGTTGTTTGATAAGTTTGGACTTCATCCCTCGAATATTAGTGTCATGAAAAAAAAAGATAAGGGGCTTCTTCGTCTAAAAATTTATAAAGATGCGTGGTTGTTTTGCACAATTATTTCTTTTATGCCTATTTCCTTCCAAAACAGATTTAAAAAAGTTATTCCTACTATTTCTCAATTGTTTGATGAATTTGGAACAAGCCATCAAAATTTTAGCCAACTTCAATCAAAACAAACTAAGATGTACAATATCTATGTTAATGCTTGGAATTTGCGTCATGTTGTTTTTAAAAAAATTATTGAGTGCGAGTAGAAATATCAGCCCAAAAAAACTAAATTCAGGTGATAAAATTAGGAAGCTGTGAGCTTCTTGGTTTGTTTACATGCTTCTTTGTATCCTTTTTAGCTCATTAATCTACCAAAATTAAACTATTTACAAATAAATTTTAGTAAATAATTGATAATTGCTTGACATTTTCTTAATTATTTTGCTATAATTTTATCATGTTAAAAATCAAAACATAAAGGATTAATAAAATGAAAAAAATTTTAGGTACTACATTAGTAGCAATGGCGTTGGCAAGTGGAGCTATGGCAAATAGCGGATATATTAAAGGTGAGGTATTCAACTCGACAGCACAGCTTGATAATAAACCAAGTACAACAGGTTTTGAGGTGGGTTTTGGTGGAGATGGTCACTTTGAATCTACAGGCAATTTCTTATTCGGTGGTGCAGTAAACTATGGTTATCAAAACTATACATTTTCAAGTGGTACAACAAATGATATGTCAACTATTGGTGGCGAGCTTCATCTTGGATGGACTTTTATTGATGATTTAGATGTGTTTGGCATTGTCGGCTACTATGGCACCACAATGGATTACACTTTCTCTGATGGTTCTACTGATACACTTACGGGTGGTGGTATTCGCTATGGTGCAGGTGTTGATTACACAATTTGGAAGCATTTAAGCGTTGGTGTTGATTATACAACAACTAAATACAATATGACTTCTGCAAATACTAATACAAATCTTGGAGATGTAAGTTTTAACAATTTCGGTGGTAACATCAAGTTTCGTTTCTAAGCTATTTTTTCTTCTCATTCTTTACACCGACTTTATTTTTATCTTGTCGGTGTAATTTCATTATCTTAAACATATAAAGTTAAAT
>JALUBM010000075.1 GCA_027044845.1 Sulfurimonas sp. | reverse complement strand
TTTTATTTTAGTGTGAAAATCGTTTTAAAATATGATTTTAAGGCAACGACTTCATTACAGTACAATCTGCAAAAACAGAGTTATCTTGTTGCAACTATTATTAAGTTTATTTTTTATACAAAAGTTTTATTGTTTTTATTTTTTATTTTTACACTGGATGATATTTCAAATATTTTACCAGGAGCCATGTGTGCTGCAGGGGTTGTAAATGCTACAGCGTACGGAACATACCTATTGATACTTAAAATTTTAAACTTATATATTTTTGCCTATTGGCTGACCCTTAATAGTGAAGACATGAAATCAGAACAACAAATATATTTAAAATTTAAATTTAAAGTTTATATTGTGGCATATTTTCTACTTTTACTTGAAATAATTTTAGAAAGTATGATGTTTTTTTCTATAGATACAAAGAGTGTCGTAGATTGCTGTGGATCTATCTTTTCTACAACAGATGGTACATACATGGCACATCTATTGAACATCAAACCTCTTCTATTATTAAGTAGTTTTTATGCTCTGTTTATTTTGATAGTATTTTCATATATACTCAAAAATAGGTATTTTTTTTCCTTGATGAATTTATTGTTTGTTATAGTATCTTTGATATCGCTTATAGCATTTTTTGGAACCTATATTTATGAACTACCGACACATCATTGTCCATTTTGTCTTTTACAAAAAGATTATGATTATATAGGCTATTTTTTATATATATTTTTATTTATCGGAACATTTTATGGTATTGTTCTAGGATTGATTCATTTTTCTAAAGATGAAGAACATACGAAATATAAAATATCACTTTTATTTACAATGTTATATGTATTATTTGTGAGTTATTATCCACTTGCATATTATGTAAAAAATGGAGTTTGGTTATAATTATTTAGATAGTATGCTGGTTATGTCCAAATTTATTCTTCCACCACTCTTCAGGTGTATAAGTGGCATGTCTTATGCTTTCTTCATCTAGTGGATATTCAAAAGAATTACAATAATCAAGTATTGTTTTGTATGCATTATTTATTTGCATACTCATTTGCGTTGCTTGTTCATAATTATTTTTATTTTTATCAGGATGCCATTTTTTCATGAGATTTTTATATTTATTTTTTATTTCTTTAAGAGAGGTTTTTTCACGGAGACCAAGGAGTGATTTGGCCTTCATTATTTTTTCAAAAGAGTGCAAGGGGTCTAGTCCTGTTGTTGTCTCATATATGCAGGAATGTCTAAGTAATCACCGTCAAGCTCACCACCTACAACAAGTTTTGGTCTTACTTTCGGACGAACTGGTACTGGTGTTTCGCTGACAAAATCTTCATTATTTGTAAGGTCTTTTTCAAAACCTGTAGCAACAATAGTAATTTTGATGTAGTTTTCAGGAATATTGGCATTCGTAGATGTTCCCCAAATAACTTCTGCATCATCATGTGCACTTTCATGAACTACTTCCATAGCCTCTGCAAGTTCCATCATAGGAAAATCAGGATGCATGCTAAAGTGTACTAAGACACCCATAGCACCATTAATAGACATATTGTCTAAGAGTGGAGATTCAATTGCAGCTTTAATTGCCTCATAAGCTGCATTTTCGCCTTCATGCTCACCAACACCCATAAGAGCCATTCCTTTGTGACTCATAACAGTCTGCAAGTCGGCAAAGTCAAGGTTGATATCATTGTCTCCGTTTGAGAGGATAACGCCAGATGTTCCACTTACCGCTTGAGCCAATACGCTGTCAACTATTTTAAAACTTTCTTTAAGTCCTAATCTTCTGTCAATGATTGATAAAAGCTTGTCGTTTGGAATGACGACAATGGAATCACTCTCTTTTTTAAGCTCTTCTAACCCTGCTTCGGCGAGTTTAAGACGTTTTTTCCCCTCAAACATAAAAGGTTTTGTAACTATTGAAATAGTAAGGGCTCCAACTTCTTTAGCAATTTGTGCAACAACTGGTGCGGCACCTGTTCCTGTTCCGCCGCCAAGACCTGCAGAGATGAAAATTATATCAGCACCTTCAAGTGCGGATCTGATTTCATCATAACTTTCTAATGCAGAATCTTTACCAATACTTGGTTTCATTCCTGCACCAAGTCCTTTTGTAAGTTTAGCACCGATTTGAATCTTTGAAGCCGCATTTGTCTCATTAAGAACTTGTGCATCAGTATTGATAAGCATCATTTCAATACCCGTAACACCTTCATTAATCATATGTCCAATCATATTACCGCCACCGCCACCAACGCCTACAGCTATAATCCTCGCTCCACTAGGGTTTCGGGATTCTTCTACTACAAATGGTTCCATTCTCTCACTCCTTTAAAATAACTGGGTAGCCCAGTTCCAAAATTTACTGAAATTTCCAGCTTCATCACTCTTTTTTTCTTTCGCTTTTTCTAAGTTTACCATTTTATGCTTATCACCAACCATTTGTTCTTCAGAAGGTGCAACAGGTATAACAGGTTCATTGGTAAAATATATGCTATTTTGTATAGTTGGCTCTTCGTTTGTATGTCTTACTCTTTTATTGACATCTATTTCGTAGGGTGTACATGGGTATGCTGAATACATAATAAGTCCGATAGCACTTGAATATTCTGGATCACGTAAAGAGTCAAAAAGTCCATTCATCTCGATAGGTTTTGCCAGACGAACAGGCATAGAACCAAAAGTTGCAATGGCTAAATCTCGAATACCGTCCATCTTTGAGAAACCACCCGTTAGTACAATTCCTGCACCTATTTGTTCCTTTAAAGCACTGTTCTCGATGAATTGGGCAAGTATCATTAATGTCTCTTCTACCCGTGCAAAAATGACATTATGCACCACTTCAAGGGAAACTTCATGGGTTGAATTTTCATCACCTATGATAGGAAGTTCAATCAAATCATTGCTAGGTGTTAATAACGAACCATAGGTGAGTTTTACTTTATCAGCAACATTAAGTGGTGTATGTAGTGCCATAGAAAGGTCACTTGTTACATGGTTTGAACCAACACCTAAAAATTCATTGTAACGGATAGAATTACCAGAATGAATAGCAATATTGCTTGTATTTCCACCCATATCAATCACTGCCGCACCTAATTCTTTTTCATCTTCATTAAGTGTCGCTATTGCGGAGGCATAACTGTTAAGCACTATATTTTCTACTTCTACTCCAGCACCTTTAACCGCTTTTTTAAGATTGTTAAGGTTCGATTTTTGTGTAGTTATTATATGCGTTTCAACTTCAAGTCTTGAAGCATTCATACCTAAAGGGTCTTCTATATAATCTTGATCATCTACTTTGAAGTTAAAAGGGAGTGCATGTAGGACTTCATATTCGTTCGGAATGTTTGCGTTATAGAGTGAAGTATGCATTACACGCTTAATTTCTTCAAGTGATATTTCTTTTGATTGAATGTTGACTATGCCATTAGAATTAAGACTTTTTGTGTATGCCCCTGAGATAGAGACTATAGCACTATTTATTGTACTACCTGAGACTCTTTTTGCATCTTCAACCGCTGTTCTGATACTTCTTGAAGCAAGTTCTATATTTGTAATACTTCCTTTTTTTAGTCCCTGTGCTTTAGTGGTTCCTGCACCAGTTATTGAGATTTCGTTATTGTTGTCTATTTCTGCAATTATTGCACAAATTTTTGTTGAGCCTATATCTATAGCTAAAACGGTTCTACTCAATTTAGAGTCCTTGAATATAAATCTCAGTTTGGTACTTGTTTTGAAGTGTTTTTATAAGTCCTTCACTAAACATTGTACTTTTTAGTTTTGCAATTGTATCGCTAACATTACTATTTTTATTTGTAAGCAGTTTTTGTTCCAAAATATTGTATAAAACAATTTTTCCGTTATTTAAACTGATAAATGATCTTTTTTTATCACTCATCAATAGTTTTTGTAAAAAATTAACTGTTTCTTGTTTATTTAAATTTTCTAATTTATCGGCTGATGTGACAGTGAGGAAATTAGAAGTTTTTCCTATAAAAGTATTCACTGAATCATTTGCAAGTTTCATAAGTTTTTCTTTTTTCGTTTGCGTTATAAAAAGTGGTAAAACTTCTGCCTTTGCTTCTTGAAATGATTTTGGCTTTGAAGGAATAATCTTTGTAAGCTCAAATATATAATATACACCGTTTATCTGGACAGGTTTTGTGAATGGTTTTGTGAATGCGAGTTTAGAAAGTGTCTCTAAAATTTGTGTATTAAAAGGATTGTGTGATTTTGAAATTTCTGCATGATTGATTGTTGTTTTATCAGAAAGCTTATTTTTCTTGAATGCTATATATGTACGTAACGCTTTATTCTTTGTTATTTTTGCATCCAATTCGTTGATAACTTTCTTTTTTGCCGCTTCAAGTGTTAAAATTTTACCGTCATTGCCTTTAAAATGTGTTCGGTTTTCTTTATAGTGTTTTGTAATCTCAGCATCACTGAATGTTTGAGAAATAGGAGCTATTCTTATGAAATTTACCTTATAAATAACATGAGTCATGAAATTATCTTTTTGGCTTTCCCAAAACTTTTTTAATTTCTTATCTGTAACGGAGACTTTTATATCGTTAAAACTGAGTACTTTATAATTTATTTTGTCGGCAATATTTAAAATTGTATTTAAAATATTGTCTTCATTCTTTGAGGTTTTTACAGGAAGTAGTTTTAAGGTTTTTTGTATTAACAATTCTTTTCTTAGTTGTGTTTCATATTCTTTAGTAGTGAGTCTATTTTGAGAAAGTACAAGTTTATATGTTTCTTTATTAAATTTTCCATTTTTAAAAAAAGCTTTTTGTTGTTTAAGTGATTGAATTATCTCTTTATCGGTAACAATAAGGTCGTATGAATGGGCAAGATTTATGAGTAATGCTTGTTGCTCAAGCTGTTGCAATGCTTGTTTGCTAAGTCCAAATTTTTTTGCTTTTTCTTTATCAAAGTTTCCTTGGAACATTTGATTATACTGTGCATAGAGACGAGAATATGTTTTTTGAAGCTCACCTTTACTGATTTCTACATCGCCAACTTTTGCAACAGCACCCGCTTTATTTCCGTAGCTGTATTGTCCCCAGCCGACAAAACCTGCTCCGACAAACGCAATAGTTGAAATCCATATAGTTATAATAAGCCATTTTTTATGTCTCTGCATCCATGTAATCATATACTAAAAACCTTGTTTGTGATGTAAACTTCTTGTAAGAAATTTATTTATTTGATATTCTATGTAAAATCGCCTTTAAACTTGATAAAGAGAGGGAATAAAAGGTATAATTTACTTATGAAAAATGCAGAACTTAGAAATAGAGACTTGAATGTCCTTTGGCATCCGTGTACTCAAATGAAAGACCATGAAAAATTACCACTGATTTCTATTAAAAAAGCACATGGAATTTACCTTGAAGATTTTGAAGACAACACATATATTGATGCTATCAGTTCCTGGTGGGTAAATATGTTTGGACACACAAACGAGTATATTAATTTAAAAATAAAAGAACAGCTTGATACCTTAGAACATGTTATACTCGCAGGTTTTACACATGAACAGGTTATAAGGCTCTCTGAGCGTCTTGTGAAATTAACACCACCTAATTTGGATAAATGTTTTTATTCTGATAACGGTTCTTCTGCCGTAGAAGTTGCTTTAAAAATGAGCTATCATGCTCATCTTAATGACGGTAAGAAAAAATCTCTTTTTGTCTCACTCACAAACTCTTACCATGGAGAGACCATCGGTGCTTTGAGTGTGGGTGATGTTGAATTATATAAAGAGACATACGAACCGCTTTTAATTAAAACGATTCAGACAGCGGTACCTGTTGATATGAGTGAAGAAGCGGCAGTAGAAGCGGCGAAAAAGTTTGAAAATCTCTGTGCAGACAGAGCAGATGAGATAAGTGCATTGATATTAGAACCACTTATACAGGGTGCGGGTTATATGCATATGTATCATCCAAAATATCTGCAGTTGGTTCGTGTTACATGTACAAAGTATAATATTCATCTTATAGCAGATGAAGTGATGGTGGGGTTTGGTAGAACAGGGGAGTTGTTTGCTTGTGAAAAAGCTGGTATATCACCTGACTTTTTGGTTCTTTCAAAAGGATTAACAGGCGGTTATCTGCCACTTTCTGTTGTATTGACATCAAATGAAATATATGCTAAATTTTATTGTGATTACAATGAACACAAAGCGTTTTTACATTCTCATTCTTATACGGGCAATGCTTTGGCATGTGCCGCGGCTAATGCAACACTCGACATCTTTGAAAATGAGAATATTATTGAAAAAAATAGAGAGCTTTCGCGTTACATGTATGAAAAACTTCAAAAGTTTCAAAAACTGCCAAATGTAGGAAAAATCAGACAAACAGGAATGGTAGGTGTCGTAGAATTGCAAGGATATGATGCAAAACAGAGAATAGGACTAAAAGTGTATGAATACGGTTTAAAACACGGTGTTTTATTGCGTCCTCTTGGACATATCGTCTATTTTATGCCACCGTATATTATTACAAAATCAGAGATTGATACGATGATGGATGTTGCGTATGAGGCAATAATGAAAATATAGAATCAGGAATATAATAAAAATAAGGAGTTGGAGATTTTTCAGTATTATATGATAATTGAAAAATCTACCAATTCCTTATTTTGACTTAGAAGTTATAATTTACAATAAAATTATGAACATTTAAATCGTTTTTTCTAAAAATAAAATTTGCGTTATTGTATGTATTGCCTGTTGCAACTTTTCTTGCAAAAAGGTATTCTACATTTAAGCCTTTAAGTTCACCGCTAAATTTATAGTGTACATCAACATTCCCTTGAATATAGCTAGGTACACCATATTTATTTAAGGCGAAATCTTTGGCATCTACATGATTGTATTTTCCAATTCCACCTAAAACTTTTAAACCATTGATTCCAAATACGCTAAAATCTTGCCCTAATGTCAGAAGTGTTGCTGTCGCATCACCGCTACCGTCAGTCCTTTCTCTTTTTTGAAAAGTAAAGAGTGGCTCTTTTCCCCACTCTCTAGGAAAAAGGAATCTTCCCTGAGACGTAACTTTTGTAGCAGCAAGTGTAAGCATCGTACCAGAATAACCAGCTCCTATTTTTGCCCCAAATAGTTCACTTTTTTCATCTTTGGCTCTATATGAGTATTCTGGATGCGTAGCGTCACTGTTACCACCGTCACCGACTTCTGCTTCATTGATATACTGACCTGCTACAATAAATTTATAGTTTCCTATTTTACGTTTATAATCAGCTTGCAGATATCCGACATTCATAATATTTTGTAAGTAATAATCCCACGCTTGAAGTTTCAGACCTTTTACTCCGGTATACGCTAACGATGCAACATAAACACCATTACTGCTTGTATGCCCTTTATAAGCAGATGCATTCTTATTTGGAGCTTTTGCTTGTGCATAGCCATATCCCAATGATTCTTCAGTAGTTTTCCATTGTGAAGTACTTCTATTCCAAAATGCATTTACATAACCTACCTGTAAAACAAAGCCATTTAGGTCAGTACTTTTAATCCAAGCACCTTGTTCAAGAGTTGGAATCATTCTTCCATCTTCTGGATTCATAAAAGGTGTTTTTAATTTCATTCGTCCAACGCGTATATTGGTTTTTGAATATTTATAGTTTAAGTATAATTCACCGATACCTGTTATACTTGTTACAGACGGGTCAGAAGCATCCATAAGTCCTGCAACGTATCTTGAGTTTTTATTATTTGCTGCAGGTTCAACGCTTGTTGGCGAATAATTTGTTGATAAAAAATGTGAAATATAAAATGCAACACCTATGTTAAATCCTGATATCGTGCCTGTTTCATATTTTAAATGTCCGCCAATGGCAGAACCAAAATAATCTTGATAATCCCGACCTTCATCTTCATACATGTAATAATATCTTACTTGTCCAGAAGCTTTTCCATTTTGCATAGCATTTGCTAAACTACTTGTGTTTTCTGCTTTTATAGCAGTGTTTGCACAAAGGATAGAACCTGTTGCTAACATGCTGAGTAATATTATTTTTTTCTTCATTATTTTGTCCTTTTAGCTCTTTATTTTATGATTGCCATGAATTTTATCTACATCAAGACCAAACTATTTATGTAATAAACAGCATAGCTATATGCAATTCATCATACCCTATCCCCTCAACTCTTTGTAAAATAGAAGCTAATTTTACATCTCCTGATGGCGTAAAATTCTCTTCACTGCCCTCTTTTAAAATATCTTCTCTCACTTGCCTAATCTCTTCTATTGGAATATCACTCGGCATAAGATTATCTATCTTGAAATCTTTATCCTCTTTTCGAGCTTTTTTTAGATGTTTAACAACTGTT